>JAESRW010000146.1 GCA_016764395.1 Flavobacteriales bacterium | reverse complement strand
TACAGGTGCTCAAGGCCCAGCAGGTAATAACAGTACAGTAGCAGGCCCACAAGGTGATACAGGCGCTACAGGTGCTACAGGAGCCACAGGAGCTACAGGTGCTCAGGGTATACAAGGTGAGACAGGTACAGGAGGTGGTGGAGGTGTTGAGCTAGGCTCTACTAGCACTACAGCCTATAGGGGTGACTTTGGTACTACAGCCTTGGCCAACAGTGTAGCTTCTAAGACTATTACAGATARSATYACAGTAACACAAGCAGTTAACCTAGATACTATTGAGGCTAACACTAATACTAACAACGCTAAGATAAGCTACACAGAAGCTACCAAGATGGCTGGTATAGCCACAGGRGCTACAGCWAACGCTACAGACGCTGCTCTAAGGGGTCGTAGCACTCACACAGGCCAACAGGCTATGAGTACTATCTCAGACGCTGCTGGACTAGCTACAGCTAACTCAGCTGGTATAGTAGAGATTGTAAGCTTATCACAAGCAGCGTATGATGCACTTACACCAGCCACTACAACACTTTATTTAATTACAGCATAAGGATTAAACAGATGAACTATGTAACACTGAAAGGGCTACTAGATAGCTTAAACGAGGATAATGATTTAGCCTTAGCTGAAGTTAACTTAAGTAACATTGCAGTTAAGGTAAACATTGAGACAGCWRACATTAAGCAATACTTGACAGCAGTTGGTAAACGAGTGGCTATTGATGATAGTACTAATGGCGCTGGTAAAGCRGCTAAGTTAGCCTTAGATGACTTTGAGTTCTTTGTTATGTCAGACCCAACTAATGTGGCAGTCTTATCCAATGCTATTAATGCTTTAGTAGAGCTMACAGATAGTCAGAAGGCTTACATCTTAGCAATGGGTGATAGCACAGAATCAATCGCAGAACAAGCAGGCTTAGGTCTGGTTGATATTAATCATATTAAACACGCACGTGGAGGTAAGTTTTAATGGCTACTGGAGCAGCAATCTTTGAGTTTGGTACTAATGCAACTGTCATTAGTGATGCAGCTAATGGGACTGACCCACAGTTCTCTGTAACTGGTGATGCTACAGCATTAGTTCAGACTAATGTATCTCCATTGGGTGATGCACTTCTTGATATTACCTTAACAGCTAATGCTACAGCTGGTGATGCTGTTCATCTCTATCGTCGTGATATGAATGTGAATGGTACTACAAGTGATGCTAGTGTACCTGATGCAACTAACAAGTCTACCTATGTAGGTTCTTTCCCAYTWGACTTGGTATCTACYCGTCAATATGTATCTCTTACAGATATTCCWTTRGTTACAGACCAAGAGTTCTAYATTGAGTATGACCTTACAGCTACAAGTGGTACACAGACTAACGCTACAGTAGTGATGGTAMGACCTAAGACTTATAACGCAGAGGCTTAACTGCTATGTTTACTAACTTCACAGAAGAAACTTGTACTGGTACGGGYGMTACACTAGCCCTTGCTGGTGCTACAACTGGGATGATTCCTTTTAGTGAATCCTTTGCTGATGGTGATTTGGTTGACTACGCACTTACAGATAGTGGTGGYTCAATTAAGATAACAGGCGTTGGTACTTATGTAGCCGCTACAGATGATATTACAMGKGGGGATATWTGGAATTATAACGGCWCTGTGGTAGACACTTCTCCTGCTTCCAACATTACCCTGTCAGGTGGAACTCACACTATTGTCTGTGCTGCTGTAGCTCATGATATGCCTAGCTCTCTTGATTCAGTATTAAATTCAAGGGCTGATACTCCATACTTAGTTGACATATATAATAGGGGCGCTACTAGTACAAGGTCTGGCACAATTAACCGGGTATTTCTTACATGTTTTGTAGTGGCTGGCCCTGTCACTTTGTCTGGACTAGGAATAAGTGTTACAACACTAGCCACCACAGGCACTAACCTTCATCTAGGTTTATACAGAATAAACAGTGACAATAGCTTTTCCCAAGTAGCAACAACAGGCGTGATTGATGTTTCATCAGGCACTGGGACTACTGGGTATAACACCAGTAACTTTACTACAGGTAATATCAACATTAACCCTAGTGATGTACATTTTTTAGCTTTAGGCTCTGATAGTGATGCTGCTTATAGTGGGCTTAATATTAATAGAGGTGGTAACCCTTACATGCCACAGAGGTATGATGTTACAGGTGCTGGTGCGTTCTTTGACAACGAATATTCATCTGGACTTCCCACCACCACAGGTACTGCAGATCATAACAATGTACAAACAGGTGGTGTATATCCCATAGTGTTTGGAGTGATAGCATGATTGATAATAAGTTTAGAAATTGTATCTATCTGTCAATAGAGTTAGCTGCGAAGGGATATAGATTGTCAGTAGATAATGGTGTGCTAACGTCTAGTGATGATGTAGCAGTCCAAGCAATCATTGATTCATTTGACCCTGTACCACCTTCACAACTAGAAGCTACTGATAGGGTGAATGAAGCAGCTGGCTTAGTTCGAGCTAAGTACGCTACAGACATTCCCTTCCAGAGTGAGTCTTACAAAGCTAAGTTAGCAGATTGTAAAGCCTTCCAAGACTCTGGTACTGAAGCTACAATTAGTAACTACATGTATGTTAATGCCAGAGCTACTCGCCAAGGTGTTACAGGTGCTGTAGCAGCTAAACAAATCACAGATGTGGCAGCTCAATGGGACTTCTTATTATTTAATATTGAAGACTTACGTGATGCTGCATTAGAGGCCATTCAGGCTGAAACAGATTGGACACTTTGCAGCTCTATAGCTGATGAGGCAATCTTAACTTTAGAAGGTATTTAAAATGGCTTTAGGTGTATCAGCATTAGGTAGTAGACCACTTGGGGCTGGTAAGGCTGCTGAGGAGGTTGCATATGTACGAGAAAATAACAACCTCAACCTAAACTTTAATAACAGTGCCTATATTCAACTTCCTTCTGTAGTCAATTTGGCTACGGGGGATACGGTTGAGTTTACCCTCGCTGCTAATTTGAACCCTAACTTTGGTGTGTCTAGGATAGCAGATGTGCTGTCTGCTTTACGTATTAGTGGTAACACTATATTTGTAGATGGGAGTGGGTCTACTGTTGAGATAGATGGCGTATTAACCACAGCTACTGGCCTTACACGTGATGGTAACCCACACACATGGAAAGTTACCGTTGTTAACGCTACATCAATAAGAAACTTTGGTGCTGAGCCTGGCTTAAATCGTAACTATGTTAATGGTGCTTATTCTAACATCAAGCTAACAGTTGGTGGCTTAGTAACAGAGTGGGCTATTGATTCTGGACACCCTACCACTGAAGCTCCTATTACTGATGAGCTCAGCTTAGGCAATATAAACTTTATCAACACAGTTGATACAGATTGGTCTGCTTATCATGCAGGCTTCCAAGAGAATCAAACAAGCTACCACATACCTGTACGTGATGGGCAGTTCCTATACCCCAACCGTAAACCTGTAGGAGCTGTAGAGATTGATTGGAGCCATCCTTTAGCTAAACGTTTAGTTGGTTGCTGGCTTTTCCAAGAGGGTAAGCCAACAAACCTAGCTAAAAGCAAAGGGGTATTGGGTGATGGTGTGTCAGATTATTACGCACCCGAAAGAGACAGGCTCGTAGCCCCTGTAGTACAAGCTAACAGCTCATCATTGTTGAGCCATGAAGACGTTGACGTCTCAGATGGTGGGTCTATTGTCGTGGCGTTACAATATGAGAGTCACCCTGGTAGGATTGGGACGATAGCTTGTTTGAGTGATATAGTTAATGGCGGAGGCGACGGTTTCGTAATTGGTGTAGATGGACAATCAATAATTTATACCCATTATGGATATAGTAGTCAGTACACAGGTACTAAACGGATAGGCATAACTACGGGTACACACCTAACGATTAGCGCTACTCAGTACAGTGGGACTGACCACAACCAAATACTTATTGTTAATGGGCAGATAGCTACAGAAGCTTACAATAATTACTGGCAACACGGTGCTGGGCTGTCAGCTAACGATGGTTATGGCAGTACAAGAGGGCAGATTAAAGGTTCTTATGATGTATACCTAGCCTTTGATGCTGAGTTACCAGAAGAAGCCTTATTGTCCTTAAACCGCAACCCCTACCAGTTCCTAAAACCAGCCACACCTTCTCTCCTTCGTATAAACATCAGAGGTACAGTGGATGCAGACCTAGCCGGTTATTTCATCCCTGACAGTCGACTTGCTTCACCACAGTTTTATTATCCAAATCGTAAACCAGTTGGTCAGGTTGAGATTGACTGGGGCCATCCTTTAGCAAGAGGTTTACAGGTTTGTGTTTTACCCGGCACTCACCAGCAAGAGCTAGTACATGGCTTTAACCTACTAAAGCGTAATGGTGCAACTACAGAGGTGACTCGTAATGGCTTAGCTTTTGAGACTTCTGCCGCTAATGCGGTTATTGAGCTTGAAGGTTCTAGCAACTTACTGTTAGCCGCTGACCAAGATATTAGCATGTTTCAATTTACCTATATAGACACAGCAGACCAAGACGGTACGCTTATGTCGAAAAGGGATGGCAGTTCCACAAATTGGCAATATTGGACATCTAGTGGCACTCAAAGGTTGTCTGTGGGAGGTTCAAGTGGTGCAGTTGCCACAAGCGCTTTTGTGGGTACATGGAAGGGTTTAGGGGCGTCAATTAATAGAGCGTCCTCCAATTATTCCTATTACTCCGATGGCAAACCTAACGGTTCTGGCACAGGTACTTTTGCCCATGTTGAAGACTCTTCTCCCATCTCTATTGGAGCTAGGTGGCAAGGGTATCCAACGACAGGGTATCCGGGTGATTTCACATCAACTATACACTTAGTTTGGTATGGTCGAGAGTTAACAGCAGAGGAGCATTTGTCCCTTAGTCGTAACCCTTACCAATTACTAAAACCAAAGGGTGTACCTCCAGTCAAGATAGTCACTGGTACTGTAGTCTCTACAGCCATCCTTAACACGTACCTAGCTGCTACCAATATAGCTAAGTACATGGTAGGTACGGTATCTAGGGTAGCAGTTTACATAGGTTCAATCTTAATCCATAAGGAGTAACATGAAACAATTCCTCATCTCACTCGACCAGACTATTAATACTCTCTTCTTTGAAACTGAAGAAGATGGTAATAGGGTCTGGGGGTGGGCTGATGAGTCTATCTCTGCTAGGTCTTATAGGCTTAGGGATAAGGGTTGGGCTCTTCAGTATAAACTAATAAACAAGCTATTCTTCTGGCAGCTAGACCATTGTAGTTATGCCTACTACTCAGAAGAGTTACGTTCACAACTACCAAGGGAGTATCGTTAAATGCTACATCTATTAATACCAGCYKTRACAACWCTCYTWGATAARCTCATACCAGACCCAAAGGCTAAGGCAGCAGCTCAGATGGAGTTAATGACCTTAGCTTCCTCTGGCCAGCTTAAAGAGYTAGAAGCTGCTATGACRGTTATTACAGCAGAAGCTAAGTCTGAACACTGGATAGTAGCTGCTTGGAGACCTATTACAATGTTAGTCTTCGTAGCTATCATTGCTAACAACTATTTACTATACCCTTACCTTACCCTCTTCTGGGATGCTGCACCCCTCTTAGAGCTCCCTCAGAGCCTCTGGGAGCTGTTAAAGATTGGACTAGGGGGCTATGTAGTGGGTAGGTCTGTTGAGAAGGCTGTAGGAGCTTACAAAGGGAAACAGTATTGATATGCAAAAGATGGAAGAGAGGATGAACGCTGTAGAAGCCAAGCTCAATAGGCAGATAATCGCAGATATGGAGTGGCGTAAAGAAATGCTACAATCCCAAGAACTAAACACTCAGGCTATCAAAGGCCTGTCACAGAGTGTAGAAGGTATCGTAACCCTCTACGAGACTACTTATAACGTAGGTAGATTTATTAAATGGTTAGCTGGGGCAATAGCTTCTATTACCGTAATATGGATTCTTTTAAAAGATTCCTTGACAGTTAACTAAAAGTGTGCTATACTCTATAGCTTTTAAAGGAAAGATATGACTTATATAGAATTAGTTAATAACATTCTTATTAGATTAAGAGAAAGAAAAGTAGAGACAGTTAATGAGACAGGTTATTCTACTCTAGTAGGTCTTATTATAAATGATGCAATGGAACAAGTAGAGAGTGCTTGGGACTGGAGCGCATTAAGAACTACTTTGCAAGCCAACACAGTAGCTGATACATTCAGTTATGAATTGAACTCAGGGAAGAGTAATCTTACAGTTATAGATGTAACCAATAATACATCTTCCACATTCCTTTCATATAAGACCTCCCATGAGTTTAATGATAAATTCCTTAATCCTGAAACTGGYACTCCAACATACTACAGCTTTAACGGYACTAGYGTTGACGGTGATACGCTTGTAGATTTATACCCTATCCCTGATGGTGAGTATGTTATACGGTTTAACGTAGTAGCTCGTTCAGCTCCTTTCACATTRGATGMAGATGTRCTRCGTGTACCCTCTTCACCAGTGTTRCTCCTAGCTTATGCTATRGCAGTAGAAGAAAGGGGWGAGGATGGGGCTCAGACRSCYGYTAGYGCCTTCTCWGTGGCTCAACGTAGTCTTACTGATGCTTTRGCTTTAGACGCCTCTAAGCACCCTGAAGACATCTTGTGGGTGACAGTCTAATGGCTAAGCCTTTACAAGCAGTCTCAGTAGCTGCTCCCGGTTTCTTTGGRTTAAACACCCAAGACTCTGGGGTTAACTTAGATGAGGGGTTTGCTCTKATAGCTCGTAACTGTATCATAGATAGRTATGGACGGTTAGGYTCTAGRAAGGGYTGGGCTTATNNHRSMMYACAGCTNNAGGTGGWGTTAATGATGCTAATGATGATGTRGACTTATTAGGYATCCACAAYCACTTAGACCTWGGRGGRGTTGATACAACCCTCTCTTGGAACGCTACAACCTTCTACAAGGGCTTAGGTRACCTMGTGTCATTAGGAACRCCTACAGGRACTCCTACGACCCCTGTRTTGGGTGATTGGACTGGTGTTACACTTAATGAYAGAACTTACTTCTTCCAACAAGGKTATAAGCCTCTAGTWTAYACTAATGAGACWARCCCTGATGAGTGGAGAACTGTAGAGTCTATTRCAGGTTATGCTGGYACTATCCCTAMWGCYCGTATAGCCCTCTCTGCTTATGGTAGATTGTGGGTAGCTGATRTAGGTRRTGATAARACCACTGTACACTTCTCTGATACGTTAAATGGRGCTGTGTGGACWGGTGGYACATCTGGTAGCCTTAATATCGTAGCTACTATGGTTAAGGATTCAGATWWYATTACWGGMTTAGCRGCTATGAATGGRAGACTAATCATCTTCTGYAGAGACTCTATMCTTATCTAYGGTGATAGTGATGGGTTCTCAGCTTCTATTGACACTACCTCCCTCACCCTTGTAGAGACTATYAAGGGTATTGGTTGTATYAGTAAAGATACTATTCAGAATACAGGTGAAGAYGTTATCTTCTTATCCTCTACTGGCTTACGTAGTYTAGGTAGAACGATACAAGAGAAGTCACARCCTATGAGAGACTTGTCTAAGARCRTTAGACGGGACTTGTCAGACCAYGTAGACAACCAAGCAGATACAAATGCTATCAAGTCTGTGTATTACCCAAAGGATGCCTTCTACTTGTTATCCTTYCCHAACACTGGTCAAGCYTTCTGCTTYGACACTAAACAGTCGTTACAGGATGGCAGCTTAAGGGTTACATCTTGGGATAACGTTACRCACGTTAATATGCACTATGACCAAACAAGTGAACAGGTTCTATTTCCCTCTCCTAATGGTATAGCTAGRTTGTTTGGCTATCAAGACTTTGGGGTTGAGTATCGTATGTCCTACTTTACTAACTACTTTGATGTGGGGGATAGTAGTACTACTAAGATAGTTAAGAAGATTGGGTGTACATTGGTAGCTCCTTCTGGTCAATCCTTCATTATGAAGTTAGGGTTTGATTATGAGACTATCTTTACCTCTTACCCGTTTACCTTAGAGACTGGTAGAAACTATAACTATGGTGTTGATGAGTTTGATGGTGTCTCAGAGTACTCAGGTGGTATCAAGATAGAGAGYATCAAGTCTCCAGCAGGAGGACAAGGTTCAGTTATACAAGCAGGCTTTGAGGCAGACATTAATGGRGCCCCTCTCTCAATCCAACAAATGGAAGTATTCGTTAAAGGTGGAAGATTAATATGAGTAATTACGTAAAAGCTACAAACTTTCAAACTAAGGATGGGTTGACTACAGGTGACCCCCTTAAGATTATATCTGGCACAGAGCTTAATTCTGAGTTTAACGCTATTCAAACAGCTGTTAACTCTAGTCCAATACTAACAGTAAGTAAGGCCGCCGCATCACACGCGATAGTGTATTCATTTGCACTTTGGCTTTTGAGTAACATA
>JAESRW010000264.1 GCA_016764395.1 Flavobacteriales bacterium | reverse complement strand
GAAGTTCACGGTAAGTTCAGAAAGAGAAAGATCGAATTGAAACAACTCCTCCACCATAGAAGGATAAAGCAGTACTGCTAATATTTCAATATGATCACTGCTCGCTCGTTGGGCTTGATTTGTTTCAAAAAAATAGTCGAAACACTTTGCGAGTAGCCCTTTTCCCTTTTTTAAGGAGATGAATTGGTCGGGTGTTCTTACAGAAAACTCACCTTTATTGATAAACATAAAGCAGGCCTCATTATTCTGAAATAATTTGGGCACGCGTGGAAGATAAGGTGTGGTTATTTTTTCAAAAACCACCTGTCCTTTGTATTTCAATACTTTGTATTCCGGAACCATATTCTCTAATTGATGGCCAACATCGACTGTAAATTCTGGGTGAGAAATATAGGGATTTTTGAAAGGGTTACGGTTACTCTGTACAAAAGATTGT
This sequence comes from Flavobacteriales bacterium, assembly GCA_016764395.1. Classification (GTDB taxonomy): domain Bacteria; phylum Bacteroidota; class Bacteroidia; order NORP154; family NORP154. The sequence goes on along the minus strand of JAESRW010000264.1, from coordinate 8,066 downwards.
CGTGAACATTCATCTATTTTGAACGCGCCAAATGTGGAAAGGAAGTGTTGGTCCTTGATATTAAATCCCGCTCCGGAAGGGGTGTTTTTTATTCTTGCTTTACTTTCTCGTTTATTGATGTCAGGTGTAGTGGCAATGCTGATAGGATGAAGGAAATAATCCGTTATGGCCTGGGACCAACTGTCAGATTATAATTACATTAGGGCAGAAAAGGTGAAATTCTTTATGCTGGCAAGTTAAAAATGAGCACTTACCGATTAAATACGATAGATCACTTCATAAGAAATGAGCATTCGAATCTTGTAGTAAATCAGGTTGATGGTAATTTAATAATTGGAGATGTTACTGGCGGAGGCAAGTGGTATAGCAAAGATGAGTTCTTTAGACTTCGCTATGAAAAATGCAAACAAACATCGAATCTATCAGATGGCCAAAATACTATTGAAAAAGAACTTAAGAGCGGTGCGGGTAAAAACTTAAGAGTTAAAACGCTGTTCGAACGAGCAACAGAGAAAAGTAAATGATATGAAGAATCAATACTGGTTCTGGATTTTGATTGTAGCATTTCCATCGGAACACTTTGCACAAGATTTACGTAAGGAAGGTAAGCTTCGTACTGATTCATCAATTATTTACACCCGAGTCAATTATTGGAAGTCCCCTCAAACAATCTCACTTTACAATGAATTGAAAAATGACAATCTGGTGTATCTTACGGAGATAGAAGCTGATTCTGAAAGAATCCTCTATACCGGAACCTTCCGCTCACATGCTGACAATAGAGTTGGCAGATGGACATATTATAATGAGCGTGGTAAAATTGAAAAAATAGATAACTATAAAAATGGTACGACTTCCACCTACTTAGATGGTGATACCGTTACTGGTTTTTTTAATGCTGTAATTGCTAAGGGCGACAGCTTTTTAATTGCACACCTCGGAAAGGACTTCGTTGAACAATACATCACATTTAATGCAAATGAATCTGATTGGAATACAGGAAGTCATCGATGGTTTGAAAACAGAGGACACTATGGGGCTCACAATTTTTTTCTTTCCTATAATATTGGTTTTGGGGATGATCAGCATTATCCGACAATAGAGTTTTGGATTGACAGCACCGGATTTGGTGCTATACGAGGATTTACTGCTTGTCCGGAAGCCGGCCAATGCAGTTTCAAGGTTAATTACAAGACTGCGTTGGAGATTGCTGTTGAGCACGGCGTGAAACTCAAAAAAGGAAAGTTCAGCACGGACTTAATATGGATAGCACCACCAATGGATTCGCTGAATGGAAAACCAGATTGGACTAAAGTTTACTTGGGGAAATATGAATTTACAGTCTCTGTGTTCAAGAGAAAGGAGCGCTTTAGTGATCCTCGTATCAAACGCATAATGGGCATTTATGATGTCATCCACATTGATGCTTGCACCGGGAGATTCTTAAAGAGAGCAGAGATGAAACGTACATTGAGCTGGTACCATCCTGCTAGGGGCAGTGGAGGAATAGTTAGATAATTGGACGGAAATACTGATGAATTGTAGGCGATGAAAAACGGCGGTAGTATCCGCTTTATTTTAATAATTGAATTGAGCATTACCGTGGACAGGCTACTGGCTTCCAATACGGGTGCGAAAACCTTGGACAGGGCTATAAATACTTATAATTGATCTAATAAGCTGCTCTGGATTAGGGGGAGGTAAAAACATTGAAATACAAGATTCTCGGAGAATACACTTTAGTTAATGCATCGACACCCGTTGTGAGCCATTTGAAAGGACGACTTGAGATACTTTAAAACTATAGTGACTTTCTTGACCTTGCTGACACCGATGACAGCAGTGGCACAGACAGACTTGACCAATGTGGTGCAATTCCCTGATCCTATTGAGTATGTTGCTAACCCTGACCCCAATGACTCAACTTGTATCAGGGAAATAGAACGTGCCAAAAGAGATATTGAAAATGGAAAAGTTGCTTTCTCCCAACCAGCGGGTTTCTTATTCGGACACCTTCGTTACGAAACCGAACTTCGACAGCTTTGTGACAAGCATGGACTTGTATTTCGCAATGACATGAGAGGTTGCACTGTCACTCAAGGACAAACCCAAGGATGTTATGGTGCTTACATGAACAAAACAATTATTGAGAAATTTGGCCCTGACTTTAAAGATAAACTACACAGAGAAGCGGACAGCATAGTACTTGCTAATGCCACAAATGACACGCTTTGGTATTATGAGTGTGATGAACGTCAAAGATTGCCTAGCGAGACAAAAAGAACGAGCGACTACATCCCAAGTATTATTGTTACAGACATCGAGATTAAGGAAAAGAAGTCCCAAAAATATGGCGGTTGGCCTTTTATAGACTTAAGCTTCATCGTAGAAACGGATGGTTCAATTTCTGCATATTACTTGAGCCAATTTGTTCCGGTTTTAGACCAAAATAGAGAGTACAAAGATGAGCTTGTAAAGCTTGCGATTCGAGAAATTAAAGACAAATATCCGTTATGGGTTCCAGCAAAAATAAAAGGGACACCTGTAAGGGCGTACAATAATGTAAGAGTATATTTTGAGAAAAAATGAAAAGAATATACAGCATACAATCGAGTCGACCGTCCCGCTAGTAAAAACTAACGTGGTGAGGCTCTCAACTGATCGCAGCGGTGTCCATAGATAACATAAAAATATAAACCAAATAGGATACACCACCGCACCCTCGGCATCGCTCAGACAAGCTGCGCAGGATAAACCAGGCGTTGTCCTACTTGGTGGCTACTGCCTTGATATTAAATCCCGCTCCGGAAGGGGAGTTTTTTATTCTTGATTTACTTTCTCGTTTATTGAAGTCAAGTGTAGAGGAAATGCTGATAGAATAAAGGATTTTATTCATTATTGCCTGAAACCAACTGCCAGATTATAGTTACATTAGGGCAGCAAAGGATGAAATCCTTCATGTTGGCAGGAATACTGAAAAATGAATAAACTACTCATATAGAGATTAGCAAGGAAACCCCTAAGGACGTCCGCTAGCGGCAATCGCGTAACCAATGAGCTATTTCGTGATCGATAATTTAATAACCTTTCTGTTAAGGGTGGTGGCTTCCTGAAAGACCTGCAAGTAGTACAATCCTTCCGAAAGTCCAGTCAAATTAATTAAACGGTCATTTGAGCCGGTCCAGCCTTGATCATGCACCAAATCACCCAGGGCGTTGTAAACGGTGATTCTGACCGGTTCCTGGGGCAGGTTAGTTAGCGTGAACAACCCGGTAGTGGGGTTGGGGTATATTGCAATACTAAACGGTGTTGATTCAGTTATATAGTTTACTTTGACCATTTTCGAGTATTCGTAATTACCATCATAATCCGTTTGCTTAAGACGGTAAGAAGAGATGCCGTGATAGGGATCGGGATCAACTTCAAAATAGTACAAGGGTTCATTGCTGTTCCCGGCACCAGTAATATTAGTTACCATTTCAAAATCAATTCCGTCAATACTCCGTTCAACTGTAAAATAATCATTGTTGGATTCACTTGCTGTTGCCCATTCTAAATTCACCTTACCTTCATCTTGATTCAGTTTAGCATCAAAATACAAAAGCACAATTGGCAAGGGATTTACGCTGCTGCTTTTTGATCCAAATGTAAAAGGACTAAAGGTGGTAACAACGGCATCCGTTAAAACGCTTCCGGTGCCGCTTCCTGAACACGTTCCTGTGGCTGTTCCGAGTTTCTCATCCCAGGAGTTTGTGCCGCTGTTCCAGTGCGCAACTGTCAGATCAAGGCAATYATCGATCTCGGAGTTTGAAGCGGTTTGCCAATACAGCTTAACAGTAACATTTGAGGTGCCTACAGTTCTGGTCAATGTCCAGTATTCATTCGTACTCACATTTATGAGTGGCGAGGCAACCTGATAGCTGCCATATCCCGCATGTACATATTGTGCTGTAAACACATCGGTTGCAGCTGAGGGTGCACTCATYGCTATCCTTGCCCAAACTGTGCCGTCGCCAGTTGGAAAAAYAAATGCTGTATTTCCGGTTTTCTTTACCGACCCCTGGATAAAACTATTAACAGAACCGCCATTTGTATTCGAACCGGCAGGTAGATTCACGCGCTGTAGATTGGTTTTTGAATCAATATTTCCATCAGTTAGTGTAAGTAAATTGGTTATTGTAATGTTGCTCCCAGCTTGTAAGAGTATTCCTCCAGCACTGGTATTATTAACTTCAAGATCATAAAAGGTCTCATCACTTATAGTGCCACCAATCGTTTGCGTGGTGCTGCCATTAAAGGTTACTTTTCCCGTATMCTCATTGAATGGGCCAGATGAATAGGYGCTATTATTTACCCAGTTACCGCCAAGAGTGATGTTATACGGAGTTGACGTGACATCTAGCTCAGCTGTACCGCTTAGTGTCAGGTTGCCATTTATATCCAAACTGGCATCCATGGTTTTGGTGCCAGATGTAGAAAGGGTAAGGTGGTGATATTGTCCTGGCGTGCCGCTAGGTGTTTTAATGGTTTGAGCACCTGTGCTACTGTAATTTACCGTGTTGGGGTTGGCAGAGGCGATAAGTGTTATTTGAGCGAATGACGCCCCATTACGCCCTATATTTACGACAGAGTTTACATCATTAATCCAGGTACTACCGGTGCTTCCGTCTATTTCAGCTTGGGCTGTTATGGTGCCTTGATTGGTAACAGTTATTGAGCCCGTCATCACAATTTTATTTACTGTGAGATTGGTAGAGGATAGTATAGTTTTATCTCCCGTGGTGAGTTCCAATGTTCCTTGGCTAACTGTTCCGGTGCCGCCAATATTTGTACCGGAGCCGGTCAATGTAACTGTATTCATGCCGCCAACTACATGTGTTCCGTTCACAGTATAATCACCGTTTATTCGTACTGGCTCATTACCAGTCCCCCCTTCATCAATTGTAAGATCACCGTTTATTATTACGTCGCTGAAATCGAACGTTCCTCCTGAGGTAATTGTCACATCATTGATAGTAACTCCACCCATAATAGAAAGGGTATGGGAATTACAGATAACAATATTGTCTGTAGCTGTGGGAGGTCCTGCATCTGGCTGCCCATTGGTTCCGCAGGTTGCGGTCATCCAGGTTGAGGAATCGTGTAAAGCACCGGTAGCTTTAGTATAATACGTGGTTTGGGCGGGAGCATCACTTGTGCAGAATAACAGGCAGGATACAACTATTGTTAACTTGCTACACCAACAGTTATGCAATAAAAAAAGCCCGAATATTTTAGCTACACTTCTGGCCATATCAATATGTAGTAATATGGAGTTTTTGATTTTCGCCATTTATATTACCATTTGATAATTTACAATTGTAAGGTTACGACCATATGTTCGCCATAACTAACCAACATTCTGAGGATTGTTGCTGATGTAAGAATTCGGTATAAATTGGTTGGGTTTTGTGTGCTCTGATACTTGATTCAGCGAGAAGTTATGCTGAAAGAGAAAGCTTGGTGGAAGTAACTGTAGTCGCAGAACCCTTGCGCCATGCAAGTCCCGGAAAGGGGGACAAGAACAGTTCTTTGAAACCTTTCACTGAAATCCTGTAGATAATCAATCCTGCCCGGAAATGGTTAGCCACTGGCCGGAAGCGAGTTTTGCATAGTCAATTCGTTACATGGTAACTTGCAGATTACTAATAATACCCCATGGATATCCAATTATTGAAATCCCATTGAGAACCAATCCAACCCAGCTGGCAACGGTTCGTCTGTCTTTCTTTACTCCTCTAACTCCATAGTATAGCCCAATACATACAAAAAAAACCGCCACAGCTGCAGAGATAATGAGGCTTTCAAGACCTCCCAGGCCTGTAACATGGGCAAGAGAGACAAACAGGTCGAGACGAATAAATATTGAAAATGCATAGCTGTCTGCCCGCGTCTTAGTCCAACTTTATTTTATTCATTCTTGCCGGAAGCTAACTGTCAGAATATAGCTACATTACGGCAGCAAAAGGACAGAATCCTTTATGTTGTACCTAACTTAAAAAAATGAAACCCACCTTGCTTACTGTACTACTACTCATTGGTTATAACCAAGTATTTGCACAGCAAACGGACTTTCAAATTAGCTATACAGTTGAGCAAAAAAGTGAAAGGTATGGTGAGGGTGAAGTCCTAGGTTCGAATTCAATACCTGATGAATCTGTTAGCAATTTAATCATTCAATTACATAATGAGGGTTCTTTTACGACTTCAGAAAAGGAAGGACTTTTTACATACCATGATCTAAAAAATGAAATGATTTTCAAGTATAGTGCCGATACACTCTATGGTGCAGTACCGTTATTCAGCGTTCTTGATTATAGAATTGCGGAATACAAAAATCGGACGTTTTTGACCAATATGTTACAAGCCGGAGGCGTAGGAAGTGCATTTGGTGGTTTGGCAAACCTAGAATCAATTTTTGGAATTGAAGATCAAAAAAACAACATTCAGGATTCTATCGATGTGAAAACTATTGATAATACCAAAATCTATAGCTTTAATAATAATGAGCTTGTTAGGGTTCAATATTCAAAAACTAAAGTCCCTAATGATTACGTAGAATCGTTTGCCAAGTTTCTGACCTACAAAACAGAAATTCATCCAAGTATTAAAGAAGATCTAGTGAAAACCAAACTTGTTCCTAGTTTCATTCAATACAGCTACACGAACGTAGCCATAAAAACCATCAACACWTTTCGCTTACAGGAAGCACAAACAGTTAAAAACGAGAAAAGTGATATTTTGGATAAAGAAAGATTTTTGGTTCAAAGAAATACATTTAAAATGGGCGGAGTCATTGATTCTATGATGAACTATACACTGTTTAATACGGTTCAACCTATTGACTCGATGCTCTATTTTAATGAAGCCAAGAATTTATCGGAAGCAGGAAAGAACTTGAGTGGTTTGTTAAGGTTATTCGAGTATTTACTTKCCACCGGTAATCAACCTACCGACCAAATCAGAGAAATTATACCCAAACAAGCAGCAGACTCACTCTTAGCTACATTTGTATTTTGCTTAAATTCTCCCAAATCAAAAGAAGAAGCTGAGTCGAAAATTTYACAATTAAACGGCCTCATGAACCAAGACATCATTTACGGTTATGTGATGAATATTTTTGCAGCAAACTATGTTGAGCCCATAGACCAAAATGAAKCGATTTCCTATTTCTACAAAGCGCTATCACRTAATCCAGATATTACAGGCGCATGGCTAGATTTAGGTAAGATATATGCAARCAGRTACMGTTATGATGATGCTTGGAAATGTTTTGGCATTATGCTAAATCTAAAATCCGATCACCCCATGGCTCAAGAAATAGTAGATAGAAAAGAGAAATTAAAAGAGAATTATCCTGACTATTTTAAAATAAACTAGATACCACAGCACCTAAAAACAACCCTGCGGGTCGCTAAAGCTTATTTTTAGCCAGATCATAAGACAGTGCATTAACCCATTTCGAATAACAAAGTATTAGGGCAAGGGGCTGTAAAAACATTGAAATACGGGATTCTCAGAGATTACACTTTAATTAATTCACAGACTCCCGTTGTGGCCAATTTAGAATGAAAAGACTACTCACCTTATTGACTTGTGTTTTGATGACATTATTTGTTGTCGGACAATCCGAAGCTAGACAAATCAAGACAGAGCGAGAGTATGAATTTAACATACGAATTGGACAGACTGATTCAGTTGGTATCTTAAAAGCCCTACGTCATTATGAGAAAGATGGAAACTTGACCTTGGAAATTAACTGGCTGACAAACTCAGTTTCCGTCTGCCCCTTGTCCCTCCCGGCTTCGATCTCATTGTAAGGATCAATGACAAGCCCGTTAATCCCGTATTTCAGGCAGCTGTGCCGGGCGCGGTCAAGAATCCAATCTATCGATGGCGTGTGGTCGTTGCAGGCAATGTAGTAGAAATGGCGGTCGACGAACTCCAGCCCAACTGTTATTTCATCAGGCGTCATTCTTTGCGCGGGCCCTTCGGCAAATGGCTTGCACGTGTGTTTCTCAAGTAAC
>JAESRW010000092.1 GCA_016764395.1 Flavobacteriales bacterium | reverse complement strand
TTTAATTGCTTTGGTGTCCAAATCAAAGCTAACCATTAAAGGAGGGCAGGTTTACCTACCTCCTTTTCTTTTTTTAAATATTTTTACCGGACACTACTGTTTCATTTGCAATAATTGAGTACTTAGGTGGTCGCAACACGATAAATTAGCTTAACGTTATAAAAGGGTTGAGTTGCCAAGAGAGCGTTATCTTTAAATGATAAATATTAAATGTCAAATGAAAAATGACAAAGTGAAGGTTGATTTTAAAGCTACTGTGTTTAAATGGATGAGTTGTCTCTAGAGCGTTGACTTTAAATGATAAATATTGAATGTCAAATGAAAAATGACAAAGTGAAGGTTGATTTTAAAGCTACTGTGTTTAAATGGATGAGTTGTCTCTAGAGCATTGACTTTAAATGATAAATATTGAATGTCAAATGAAAAATGACAAAGTGAAGGTTGATTTTAACACCAATGTTTAAAATTCCTTCTCAGGAGATGATGCAAATGGGCACTTATCAAAATCTTATTTTATACATTTGTGCCGCCTAAATTTTGAGGGTTGCCCATGTATTCTAAACGACAGCTTAAAGTTTCACGTCTCATCCAAAAGGAACTAGCCAATTTATTTCAGGCTAGCCAGATGGGCAGTAGGAATGCATTTATCACGGTCACCCTGGTGAGGATCAGTCCGGACCTGGCCCAGGCAAGGGTCTATCTGAGCATCTTCCCTATTGGTGAAGGGCGCACTGGAATTAACGATTCAAAGTTAAAGGACAAGATATTAGAGCAAATTAAATCCCGGGGAGGCTCCTTTAGAAAGAGACTTGGAGATTTGGTAAGACACCAATTGAGAATCATTCCCACGCTGGAGTTTTTTATCGATGACTCACTGGATTATGAAGACCGCATCAGCGATCTACTCAAGGAGTAAAGAAGACTTTAGATTATAAAGAGAATATGGAATACGATCCGATAAAGAGAAGATTAGGAAGTTTTTTCAACGCGGCCCCTTTTACACGCATTTTGTTCTACAAGTTGCTGGATTTGCTGCTGCTTAGAACCTGGCACATCAAAAAGGAGATGCGGAAATGGACACAGTGGAGAAAGAAATCTGTGGGTTTGTACTACAAGACACATATCCTAGACGCCGGAGCGGGTTTTGGGCAATACTCCTATTACCTTTCGGGGATCAACAAGAGCTGGAACATCCTTTCTGTAGATGTCAAGGAAGAGCAAGTGGGTGATTGCAATAAATTCTTCACTCAAATTGGCCGAACAAATGTATTGTTCAAGATTGATGATCTCACCAAATTCAAAACAGAGAGTTGCTTTGACCTGATCCTTTGTGTGGATGTTATGGAACATATTCTGGAAGATGAATTGGTATTCCGCAACTACTACGCATCCATGAAAGATGGAGCGATGCTGCTCATATCTACTCCTTCTGACCAGGGTGGATCCGATGTGAATGAAGATGATGACTCCTCTTTTATTGAAGAGCATGTGCGTGACGGTTACAATATTAATGACATTGAGAAAAAGCTGAGAGCTGCTGGATTCTCTGATGTAGAGGCACGCTATTCATACGGTGCGCCCGGAAAAATATCCTGGAAATTGTCGATGAAATATCCCATTCAAATGCTGGGGATCAGTCCACTGTTTTATATCATTCTTCCATTTTACTACCTGCTTTTTTATCCCATTTGTTTTGTCCTGAACTATCTGGACACATCTATCAATTGGAGCACGGGTACAGGGTTGATTGTTAAGGCCTGGAAATAAGGGGCTACGAATTGCGAATGGTTCGACAAAGCTCACCACAAGTTGGTACGAATTTACGAATCGTATACGCCGAGTAATATCAAGTGTACTTCTATCCAATGCTTAGCATCAAGTAGCTAGGTGAAGATCTTCGAATTACAAGTTGGTACGAATGTGCGAATCTTTTGCACGCTTCGCTCTCAACCTGCGGTTTCGGCACGCTGCACTCTGTCAATTTCTTAACGCCCATTTTCAAACGGCCGGTCCTTGGGTTTCGAAGCTCTCATTTTATTAGGTGTAAAGGGCTAATGCCGAAATCTTGTGATCACCTACAGGGAGCGGCCATACATAAAAATGTGCGCGATTCAACCATTCCTGGCCTCCCGTTTTTTATGTGTAGGTTGTTTATCAACTACTTAAATACTAGATTTATTAGGTGCACCGAATGACTTGCCTTGAAATTTAGGGACTCTTGGTGATGAAACGTTGCCATTTTTGAAATTGCACATTTATCTACATGAGTAAAGGGATTCATTGTATAATAATTTGCCTGACCATTATTTTATTGGGTAGCTGTGAAAAGGATCCTTCCGTAAAGGCCCCTCCTATTATTGAACAAGATGGAGAAAATAATCTGGTACAGAACCTGATTACAAATCCAAGTTTTGAAGATAATGAAGGAAAAGAAAGTATCTCAGGGTGGATCCTGAAAGGGAATGTTGACCCAATACTTTTCGCTCAAGATGCACCGGTTGGGGGAGGTACAACGGCTCTTCGCCTGGCTGCTAATTGGTTTGCGGACCATGCCGAAACTTATGTTACAGGACAGGCTGGAACAAATGCTTATCAATTTAGCGTTTGGGCAAAAACAGACTCTATAGGACCTGCACCTGGGGCTAAAATAACACTGGGTGTATATTCACAGAACATCTACACATCAATTAAAGAAATCCACTATTCGAAATCGACATCATGGACACAATATTTGTCAACCGACACAATTATGACCCTACCATCGGACACCATCGCGATTCGGTTTTACCCTGGTTATTCTCAATTTCCTCTTCTTAATATCTCAACATTTTATGATTTGGTCGAACTTAAAAAAATGGACTGACTAACGGGTTTAGATAAGGAGATTGCACTGGAACCTGAGTTCACTATGAAGCATAATAATCTGTGGGCTTAATACACTTTATTACTGCTTCATTATTACCAATAGGCTCTTTTGGTATCGTCCTGTCTATGGTGGTCAAATCAGATTCTTGTCCTTTTTGTCTTGACCTTGCTCTGCCGAAGCAGCTACGCGAAGGCGCAGTACAAAAAGAACGAAAAAGATCAAGGCTGCTTGGAAATGAGCTAAAATCGCCTCCGTTCCGCTAAAATATTCGAGGTTCGCCAGGGGGTAATTTTACGTTGGTGCTTTGGGGTAAGTGATTTAGGTGAATTGCCTTTTGTGCTGCTATCCAGGGCGAAAGCGAATCTTTTGCACGCTTCGCTCTCAACCTGCAGTTTCGGCACGCTGCACTGCGTCAATTTCTTAACGCTCATTTTCAAAAGGCCGGTCGTAGCCTCTCTGATCTGTCATTTTGGGAGTAATAAAGGGCCAATACCGAAATCTTGTGCTCACTTAAAGGGAGCGGCCCGGCTATGTGTAGTGCGGGATTTGAAAGCTGAAAGTTTCAAATCTACACAAAGCCAAGAGTTTATATTTTGCTTTTAATCTATTCACTTCAAATACCAAATTAAAGTTTTGGTGGACTTCATTAAATGCACTGCCCTTTCGTTTAGCAGAATACCCGTATTACGTATAGGTTTTGTTGGCATTTCGTTATTTTTTCTTTTTCTTCTTTGGTTTGTTTTTATTGCAGTGAATATAAATCATGTCTTCTGTCCCAATAGAACTGTCCCCCAATTCTTTTGCTTTATGAAAGTCTTCGCAAGCTGATTTAGTTTGTTCTGGTGTTGGGTTTAAGGTTCCTTTTGAAGTAAATACATTTATTTTTGCACTACCTCTATTTGCGTAGGCTTCCATATAATTTGGGTTTATCTCCAATGCTTTATTATAATCTTGAATAGCTTTATCGAAATTAAAGGTGTTGCTATATGCTGTTCCTCTAAACAAATAGACGTGTGCAACGGTTGGGTTTAGCTCAAGCGCTTTATCATAAAGTTCTATCGTTTCTTTTGGGATAAATCTCCCACTCATTTCAGAAGCTTTATTTATTAATTCCATAAATTCATCTGAATATTCTGCTTTTCCATTTCTGAAGAAATATAGCACTAATAGTTCCCCGGCTTTTGAAAATTCCATATATTTCCCTTGTTGAACGCCATTTACAAATTCAGATTCAACATGTTTTTCACCTGATTCATAATAGATAGTCCAAATACCTGACTCTTTATTATTCACAAATTCTCCAACTTGTTTTAGAGTCCCATTTTCATAAAACTCTTTTGCAGTTCCATGTGGATAAGAGTCCTTGTAGTTTTTTTCTGTTCGCTTATTTCCATTTAGGAAGTATTGAATCCTCAGTCCTTCTAGTTGTCCATCTACAAAAGTTCCAGTACCTTTTGTTTTACCGTCTTCAAATGTTTCTTTAAAATCACCATTATATGGTTTTGAGTCTCCCTTTTTGGCCCATAATCCCTCAACTCTTTCAAGTTCAGTAATATTTATTTGGCTAAATGCTAAGGCAGACAAAAGACTAAGAGATATTAATAATGTTAATTTTTTCATTGAATTTATTTTTTTGATGAATGCCAACGTTCTTAATAAACGCCCGTTTTAATGGCGTTTATTTTTTATTGTAGCTAGTTTGTTACACATTTTAGAATTCTTAAATTGTGATTCCCATGTGCTTCATCAGTACGGTAGCATTCAAGGTTTGGCAAACACCCTCTTTCAATTTATAATCATAAGTAAATTTTTCGCCTTTAATTAAAACCTCAAAACAACAATTCTTGATTTTTTCCGGGAATTGATCTGCCAAACCTCCTAGCTCTAAATCATGCGTAGCAATGAGCCCCATGCAGTGATATTTTGTCAACTGTTTAATAAATGCCTTTGATCCGGTATGTTTATCTTCTGAGTTCGTGCCTCTTAATATCTCATCTAACAGAACCATTACTTTCTCCTTTTTGTTTAAGTTGTCCAATATTAGTTTTAATCTTTTTAGTTCAGCATAAAAGGATGATTCCCCATCGTCTAGAGAGTCTTTTACCCGCATACTGGTGTAAATTTTCATTGGATAAAATTCAAAATGATCGGCACAAATGGGAGCTCCGGTTGTGGCCAATACCAATCCAAGACCGACGCTTCTTATGAATGTGCTTTTCCCCGCCATATTAGAACCTGTTATCAAAATAAATTTGCCCGTACCGTCCATGTCGAGATCATTACAAATTCTACTGCTCTCATTTATCAGTGGATGACCGAGATTACCAGCTTTAACAACAAACTTACTGGATGTGATTTTTGGCATCGTAAATTCAGGGTTGTTAAAATAAAAAGTTCCCAAACTTGATAATGCATCAATTTCATGAATTGAAGTAAACCACGTTCTCATTTCATCTTTGAATGTAGACTTCCATTTCTCCAGTCTTAGAATACACTGTATATCCCACATGAACACGGCATTAATAAGTGGATATATCATATTCAAACGCCAATCAAAAGCATTGACAATTTTGGCAAGGCTATTTATATTTTCAGAGGCAGTTTTATTTGACCTTGATTCAGTAATGTGATTTCTGAGCAACATCAATTTTTCACTTGTAAAACGCTCTCCTTCTATACTTTCTATTAAGCCTTCATACTTTAACAACACTTCGTATTTCCCCTGTGTTTTTAAATAATAGGGTTTGATTTTTTTTCTGTTTTCCCTGATAATCCATATTTGCACAAGAATCAAAATGCCAGGGATCGTAATGGGAATTAAGAAAATCGATAAAAATAGAAGCGTTATTGTTGCAAAAGGTAAAATCGTTAGTATGATCTCGTAGATCTTAATATTCGAGAAATATGCGGGATCATTTAACCAATCCACGAGTAGGTCAAGATCGTGTTCCTTTTCCTTGGTCAACCGCCCTATAGCCTGAAAATCCTGACGCCAATCGATTTTATTCTTTAATTCCGTAACCGCATCCTGCCTTAAGAGGATTTCCTTTTCTTCAGCAGTTTCGAGTAACCACTTTGCTAGACATTCTCTACCGCTGTTACCACTTGTGCGATTGATGTATTGGAACAGTGAACCTTTACCAAATAGATCAAGATCAGCAGCATAAGGATGGTCCATGTCAATATATTCCTCACCCGTGTTATATTCACTATTGTTACCCGCTAGTCGATTTATTTCTTCCTCGTTAATTTTAATTAACATGGACAACTGAAGTTTTGTGAAATCCAGGCGGCTGTGTTGCTTGACTAAATTATAGAAGAGAGAGGCCGAAGCAATAAAAATGAGAATACCTAATAAGGGTACAACGTTGAAACAATAAATGCTTAAGGCAATTCCAAATATTGCAAGAATTGATCTGTAAGCGACAAATGCGTTAATCTTCTTATCGACATGAGCTAAATTGTCCGAGCAATTTGCGATTCTTCCGCTGTATATTTCTTTTAGCTCATTTTTCATTTAATTAGGCTACCTCGGCTCGTGAATGAGTAGTGGGGCGATTTTTCATTAATTACCACTTACGTACCTGACCCACCAAAGGTTATAAAACGAGCTTCCTCGCATTGCGTTTATTAATTGTTCTGCGCAGTCTCATCCTACAGGCGAATTTCCAGAGAGTGGTAAGCTGGTCTAATTTCACCCTTCTTATTGTAATATACGGGATCACCGGCTCTTCTCCCATTCGCGTACTTGGATTCCATTCTCGAGCCATTCTTCCAGAAAGTTGTACTTATGCCGTTTTTAACTCCATTAACAAATGTGGTGTCACTCTTGACCCGTCCTTTCTTGTCAAAGAGTTGTTGTTTCCCATTTTTGAGATCGTTCTTGTACTCAGTACTGGAATAGATGGGTCCATGGGCGAGATATGTCAACCATGTTCCCTCTCGGGTTAGCGATGGATGCTTTGAGGTGTCCAGCGGCTGAGAATTGAACTCCGTGTACAGAACTTCTATATAAGTTACTGTGTCTGGTTTTGGCGCTTCTGGTGACCAATTTCCTTGTCCTCTTCTAATAGAGGTGTAATCGGAGTTGAATCCATAATTCAGGAAATTCATGTCTTCGAGTGACACTTCCTGGTCATTATAGGAGAAATGTAAATGGCCATAGAGCGACCCAAAGTACGGATAGTCATATTTTGGTAGAAAGCTGGAAGTCTTCATTTCGAGGGAAATCTTATATCCACTCTCTTCAAACAAAGGAACTATTGAATTGCGGTCATTTGCTAAGAAATGCATGGTCTGGGTCTTACCATACATGAGCGTATCACTGTTAATGATCACCTTGAGCGAGTCAATACGCAAAGTAGTTATCGCTTGGCTCCACGAAAGAAGAGGTATGACCACAAAAAATAGAGCAAAGAATGGTTTCATATCGCTTCAACGACATTCGCACAGTCCATATTGCGCACAACGGGAGTCTGTGTATTAACTCCGACTAAGGTATTGAAAATGAGCAAGATTTTCTGTTTTTCGATATAGGGAAAGAAAAGAGCTTAGAATCCTTTCAGAAGCAGCTCTTCCAGCGAGAAATGGAAGGTATTGTTGGATAAAAAGGGATAAATGAGCTGCTATTTTTCTCATCAAGGTTTCAAACCCGAGAATAGTCAAGGATCTTTTAAGATTGTAGGTGGTAAAAGCCAAGTAGACCTCCCCAAGTACTTTTTCCTTTCCTCTTGTAAGCGTATAGTCAAAATGCCATTGCCTTTTGAGTGTTCCAAACTGGTGTTCGATTATCTGTTGCCTCAGTCTGTTATAGTCGGGGTCCTGGTTAACCCTGTTGTTATTTCGATTTACGTATTGCTGGTATTCTGTTCTTTCGATTAATCTGCCGTTTTTATTAGTGGTACACTCAGCCCTTAGTTCACAGCCATTGCAAGCCTTGGTTTTGTAGTGTTTCACCAGGTATGATTTCCTGCCATTTTTCAGCTTCTTGTTGTACCACCTCCCGTTGGTATTCATTACCTCACCTGCTGGACAAGTGTAGCTGTCCTTTATCTCATCATATTCAAAACTCTCCATGGCAAAGTCAGGATTCTTCTTAATGGAACTCGACTCTTTAGGTGATATATAGGTGTTAACGCCTAGTTCTTCACAGGCTTTAAGTTCTCGCCCGGAGTGGTATCCTTTGTCTGCCAGGACATTCATTTGTTGGCCCTCCTCTAACTCACCAATATTTTCCTGTGCCTTTTCAACCATCACTGCCAGTGCTTTGGTATCATTCACATCCCCGGTATCAGCTGCTATTAGGAGCTTGTTTTTAGCGTCGCTCACCGCCTGTACATTATAACCAACCTTAACACTGTTGCGTTGAAAAACCACCGCCTTTGCATCTGGGTCTGTAGTGGATATCTGTCCATCACCGGTTTCCTTAAGTTGCTGATTAATGTCTTGGTAATTTTCCTTCTTCTGCTTATTGTGTTCCAACTTATCATTTACACTCTCATCGAACTCCTGATCCAGGGCTTGTTCGTATTCAGCAATTTTGTTGTCGATGTAATCAATATGCCGCTTTACCTTCCTTTCATTGAAGTTGTTCTTTAAGCTATTCTGTGCTCTTATCTTGAATGAATCAATGGCGATGGTTTT
>JAESRW010000091.1 GCA_016764395.1 Flavobacteriales bacterium | reverse complement strand
CAAAACCCAATTTATCCAAGGCAGTAGATAGTTTTCGGATGGATAGCTTCATTCCGGACCAGGTAATAATCTTGGAAAGCATTTCCGAGGGCATCAAAAACTTCGCTCTGGGGTCTGTTGGCTCACAGGGTTCATACAATTTCATCAGCCATTCTTCCTCCGGTGGCACCTGCCTGTATATCTCGTTGATCTTGTTCAGCTTCTTCAGCTCCTCCAAAGAAAACCAGTGAGGATACTCCTCCTTGACTAAGGAAAGTGCTTGCGACCAAACTTTGTTCATGTCAAGATCATGTCTATAATTGATTTCATCGGCACTAAATACCAAATACCGCCTGTTTTCAGAATCTGTTAAGAACTTAGGATTGTTTACACTTCCCATGAAGGAGCATATTCTCGGCCTTGTCTTGGTGAGCTTGTGCCATGTCTTTCGGTTGGTCACAAAAGGAGCCGTAATAATTGCTTTCATCGAATTGAAGTCTTTGCCAAAGATGGTCTCCAGCTGGTCGTCAATATTCACAAACCACTTTTCAGCTAGGAAGTTCGCCGTATTCTGGTCGGTCAGCGAAGGGTTAATGTGAGAGCACACCAAAAACTGTTTCATTTCATCAGGGCAGAGCTTGTTCAACCAGGATGTTTTCCCAGACCCCTGGTTCCCTACCAATATTAAACAAGTATGGTTGATCCCTTTTCCCGTGGCAGTTGCCGCTGTGGCCACCAGCCATTTTTTAAGGTACGGTTTCCAAAGCTCCTTTAAGTGAACATCATTAACAGCTATATCCTTTATGCTGATTGTTTCTGCCAACTGTTCAATGTAATCGGTCTTGCCATCGTACATGGGCAGGTTCTTAAAGTACTCCTGTAACGGATTGTAGGGGTCGGTGAGCTTAGAGTTCAATATTTTGAATACTAGGTTATCGGAACACTTGTATCCGTCCATTTGCAGATCAATCCATATCGAGTTAAGAAAGGCTTCATCGAGTACCTCAAACTCCATTTTATCTATTTCACGCACCTCAATTTCCAAGGTGAGTACATTGCGTCTGAACTCAAACTTGAGATCTAAATATTCCTTGATCTCCTTGATGTAGTGCTTCCTGGGTTGTTTTCCTT
This sequence comes from Flavobacteriales bacterium, assembly GCA_016764395.1. Classification (GTDB taxonomy): domain Bacteria; phylum Bacteroidota; class Bacteroidia; order NORP154; family NORP154. The sequence goes on along the minus strand of JAESRW010000091.1, from coordinate 7,440 downwards.
CCTGTTTGGTGATCTCCTTATGTTGTAGGGTCATATTTTCTTTTTTTGCTTGAGTTCCTGTAATTGCCTCTCGATATCTGCAATTTCTTCATCGTACCTTTTGTACAGCAGATTATTGATGACTTCTCTTTGAGGTGCCGGCAGACTGYTAATCCAGTCCTGGAGTTTGATGGGTAAGGTCATTCCACCAGCTTTGTATTGTTCAACCGCCTCACTCACTAAATAGTCTTTTCCCTGGTTCATCCACATTGGGAAATCCATGATACCGTGAATAATGCAAACAGCTTCAAAGGATTCCTTGAGGTCGAGTAGATTTTTATATTCCCTTGATTGAGTCAACATCAGCTCGGTGTTGTCAAATTCCAATTGACCAATGATAGCCTCTGTTTGATGTTGATAGTCAACAAGGGATTTGATTACCAGATTTTGCAAGGAAATGAATTTATCGCCTACCTTGTCTTTGTTGGCAAGGTATTGAAGGTTCTCCTGCAACAGCACTATTGCCCTTTCAAAGGATTGGTTGATCTTGTTGTAGTCAGACACAGATCAATTCTATTTTTTCAGGTTCACCTAAAAAATCCACGATCATTTTAACCTGCTTGGGAGTATATGCCTGACCTTGATAATTTCCGAGGCTCTTCCCAATAGGTCCCAGCCATAATTTCAAGGTACGCAGAGAAACATTGTACGCTTGCGATACCTGACTTTTGGAAACTGACTTATAGCGGTTCTCATGCATGACTTAGTGCTTAGCGGTTCGTGTTCCTTTCTAAAAAGTCCATTACACTCTTACGAGAATATTTGATGATGCGCCCGTGTTGGCTGAAGTCTAGTTCGCCACTATCTCGGAGTTGCTGCATCTTAGATTTGCCTTTAAAACCCAATAGTTCCTTGGCTTGTTCTGGGGTCAACCATTCGCTGTCCTTCCTATTGTCTTCACCTACCTCTTGGACCATTGAGGCAAATTCCCGCAGCATTTTATAGTAGGCCTCTTTTTCAAAAATGATTACTTCCATTCGCGTAATAGTTGTTAAGAATTTTCAGTGTGATTTTACCACGGCGAATTAACGTGATTTGCAAGTTTTTCTTGGGGGACAAAGGGGACAACTAGGGGTATATACCCCATTCCATCTATTTGCATTACAATAACTTAGAAGAAATAAAAAGTTGAAATAAAGTTTAATAAGTGTTTTGAAAATAAAACCAACTTCAGGTTCGTTTGGTTTAATTCAATTGATTGAGGGGAGGATTTTTGCAGATGGAGGATAGATTATTGGTGAAATATTGGTGGAATCAAGCTGCATTAATTTTATTGAGGCACTACACAGAGTAGAAGCTAATGCTGTTCAGTATCAAGCCATGTTCTCAAAAATTTATGTCACAACCTACAATGGATGCGATAAAGCAGCAGACTTTTTCAGGGATTTAGACAAGCTGTTTAAACCTTTCAAGTACGAGCTACAGCATTTATCTCTAAATTATCCATCCAAGGATGGTCGTCAAGTTTTTTTAACTGGCCTTCACCAAAACTTATTGGAAATCAAGTTGGAAAATGAAGAGACGTTCAAATCAGAAATACAGCCTAATTTCAAGTATTTATATCTCGGAGATCATGGCGTGTTAAAACAGTTCCCCGATAAATTCTGCAAGTTATTGCACGATAGCAAGATCGATTATGAGCACCACAAAGTCCATTATATGTACCAGGTTCAATACCGGATGATCAACAAGGCGATTGACCTGGTGATCCTTAATGCAGGAAATGAAGGTAAGGACCTTAGCCCTCAAGAAAAGGACATCAGCAGCTCAGACCCTTCAATGGCAACAAGCATCAATAGAAGAGCAAAAACACCATTAACATTAACTCAGTTAGCTCACTTTATCGATGTTGCTTCGGAGGCGGTTACGGATGGATCTATGGGGAAATCGGAACTAGCTGAGTTTGTCTCAGAATCGTTTGAAACACCTCGCTCTAAAAGACCAAGTAAGCGGCAAATCTATAAAGCATTCTATGACGTGGACGAATCCACCAGAGAGGTAGTAAAAGCTCGTGTAATCGAAATGCTAAACAGGGTTAATCGCTAAGAGGTAATTACCTCGTTAGCTTGATCAAGTATCTCGTGTTCAAATTCGGCTAGGTACGCTTCTGTTGTTGCTAAATCAGAGTGCCCTAAAGATTCACCAATTACAGCCGGAGCAATACCCGCGAATTTTGCAATAGAGGCCCAACTATGCCGTATAACATACGAGGTAAGGTTGGTGTTAATTTTACACACTTTCCCAATCGCTTTCAGATCATTATTAAAGTGCTTTCTTTTGTCCTTAACCCTCTCCCACTCCTTTTCCGCATCCCCAATGACATCTAAAGGAATAATGGGAAAAATATAAGCTTCTTGCTTTAGGTCCCTGTCTTTAGTGTAATGATCAATTATATTTTGAGCCTCTTTTGTTAATTTTATATTATAAAGCTTACCCGTTTTAATTCTTCTATATATGACCCTGCCATCTTGGATGTCTTCCATCTTCAAACGTGCCAAATCTGCGAAGTTCATTCCGCACATATTAAACATGAACGCAAAATAGTTACGGCAATGCCATAGATCAGAGTCTTCCTCAAACTTAGCATTGATGATTTTCAATATTTCTTCTTTAGGAATAGCCCTTTTAACAGATTTCTCTTTTTTGATTCTGAACTTTCTAAATGGATAATGTTCTTGTTGCAGTAGCCCTTCGTCTATTGCCATATTTAAAATGGCCCTCAAATGCCTTAAATAACCCCCTATTGAATTCGTCTTAATCTTTCTACTCAATAAATCAGCTTCATACTCGACCAAGAACTTGTAATTGACATCAGCCAGTAAAACGTCCTTGTCTTTCTTGAATCGCTTTACCGCCGCTAAACTATTCTTGTACATAGCTGCACTTCCAATTTTGTTTGCTTTTTTATACCGCTCCACAACCTTCTTCCCATACTTTAACAAACTGACTTCTTTTCGGTGGGTACTGGTTTTGATATCAAAAGAAAGAATTAGATTTTTCAGCTCATCAATTGACAGGACGTTGAGCTTTTCTTCATGATCTACGATTACCCTCATTGCAGCGGTAAGCTTTTTTTGAATATGCAGGTTCACCCTAGTCGAGTTTGGATAAGAGTTCCTTACCTCATGGGTTCTTTCATTCCACAGTTTTTCGCTAACGTCATATCCTAACATGATATTCCGCGATTTCCTATCATGGATCAATCGTAAATAAATAGGATAAGTACCATCACCCTTTTCCCGTCTGGTGTCCAACACAACTTTTACATTAGCCATAATTCCTTGCCAGTTTAGTTAATCAAAGCTAATCCATTTGCAAACAATTTGCAAACATTTTGCAAGCCCAAAAAAGCTATAAAAAACCGAAACAATTTCACACCTGATTGAAAAAGAGTATTTTATGAATTTTACGGTTTGTTAAAAACCGTTTAAAACCCCTAAAATCTTGACTACGGATCAGGAGGTTGGGGGTTCGACTCCCTCCGGGTTCACTAACAGAGCAAAGCCAAATCAAAGTAGGTACTGCGATGGCTTTGCATTTGGAATTCGAAGCACCAGGGATCAGCGTAGCAAATCCCTCCACGCTCACTAGATGATCAAAACAATGTGAAGCGAAAGAAGAGATACTCCCTTGGACAAGTTTGCTAAATCCCTTTTTTTATTGAGAGACGTCAGAACCGTAGGTTCGGCAGTTTTCAATTCCGTGCACGGTTAGGAGGGATCAGCGGAGCTAATCCCTCCAAGTTCACCAAGTCTGTAAAGTATCGATTTCTATAGCTTTCCTGGCAACTAACCTGACAAGACAAAATTGCTCCAATCTATTCTATTTCCTTTGGTATCGTTGGAAAATAGGAGGTTCGAACTTTAGCAAGTCTGTAGGATAGGATAAACAAATGTCAAGAATGCTCTACTGGATCACTATTTTCTTCTGGTACACTCTATTCCCGCTTGATGCAACAACAAAATATACCCCCGATGCTAATTTACTCCTGGCATGAATCGCTAAGACATGCCCATTACTATTAAGGGCAAGGACTTTTGAATAATGCTCCTTGCCAAGCTGATCAAGTATAACGACAAGCATTTCATCGCCTTTATTACCTTTTATATCAACGAAGAAATTACCATCATTCGGGACGGGATACACAGCAAATTTGTAATCATCTTCTGTAAGGTAATTAACAGCAACTGCATCAGAATAGGTAAACTGTCCGTCATAATCGGTTTGCTTGAGCCGGTAATAAGAAACACCGTAGTACGGATCATGATCAACTGTTGAATAGTATAGTGACTGGCTGCTATTGCCAGCTCCGCCTACATATGTTACTATCTCAAAATCAATCCCATCGGAACTTCGTTGTACTGTAAAGAAATCGTTATTGGTTTCACTCAAGGTTGTCCAGGTGAGTTCAACYTCATTATCAATTAGTTCAGCATCAAAGGACAACAGAGAAATAGGCAGCKGGTTTGCAGAAGATYTAGAMGCCAGTRTGAACGGGCTAAAACTYGTTACAACCAATGATGTAATGGATCCATYGAGRCTGTCACCYATATTARCAGCCTGGCCCTCATCTTTCCATAGAGAACCATYCCATCTTGCAACTCTCAGGTCATTGMGTTCAGCCGCAACAYCGCTTACTACACTTCYTCCGTCCCAATGCAAAGTAACCGTAGCGTTGGCAGGTGTACCAGTTGCGCTTCTGTCAAGAGTCCAGTAGTCTATTTTGCTTATATGGTCTAATGAAGCATCCAACCCAGCTCCATAGCCCTGTTCCGTATAAAAATATTCTGCTGTAAAAGTGGTGAGATCAMTAGATTGGGTTGTCATACCRATYGGCTGATAATTATCCTCTTTCCCAACCGGAAAAGTAAACGTGCCTGCAATRTTGGTTTTYTTRCGSAYMGGRCCTTTTACAAAACTGCTGTCATTAGYACCYGTTACAGTTGCACTTAAATCAAGAATAAGAATATCTGTTGATGTGGTAATGATATGACCATCCGTGAGGGTGAGCATATTAGTTACCGTTACAGAATCGTCTAATGTAACTGCGCTAGATGCTTTTGAATTATTGATGATAAGATGGTGAAATGTTTCGCCAACCAAGTTTGTAATTGTTTGGGCGTTTCCGCCATCAAAAGTTACCATTCCTGATCGTTCTTCAAAATCGCCGTTGTTGTTCCAGTTTCCGAAAAGGTTAATGTTATAGTAGATGGCCGCATCTACGTCAAAGGTAGCTGCCGGTTGTATAGTCAGGTTGCCCTCCACATCAACATTACCGGTGAGGGTTTTTGTATCCCCACCGGAGATAATAAGGTGTCCATAATCCCAGGCAGTTAGTGGATTGATGGGCCGTGGTACATTTTGAGGAGAAGTGGCTGCAAAATTTACTGTACCAGTAGCATTAATATCGTGCTTTCCTTTAAGCAACATACCACCCATAGCATCCGTACTGGTAGTATTGTAAATTGTATTGGTTGCTATTTCAAAAACTTTAGCCTTTGCCAATTCAATACTGTATCCCCCCGAGTATAAAATACCTGATTGTATGCGGATATCATCTTGAATGGTGTTATTTTTATCTSCTTGGGATACGTCTGCATCTAAAGTAACTCCCGCCATATTATTGATCTGCACTTCACCATATCTCCATTTTTTTGTGGTGTCCGAGGAGCCGTATCTGATCAGGGATAGAATTTGTGGCGATGTGCCATTAAAGTTGACAAGTGTGGTTGCTGCACCATCTAGATCTCCGTAATTGCCAATCCCGCTTCTGTCCAAGTTTCCGGTAATATTCAAGAGTGCAGTATTCGCTAACTTTATTTTGGCTTTGTCTCTGCTAGTTGCATTAAATATGATGTCACCGTTAACAGTAATTATTGCATTATCCTGCCCTTTTAATTCAGCTTTTTTTCCGCCTGTGTCAGTTAATTTTACGTTTCCATTTACAATCAATTGGGAACTATTTTTTACATTGCATTTTGCATCATGGGTATTGGCCAATAATTCAAGGTCTCCATTAACAGTCATAGTAGATGTATTGATCAGCTCTACCATAGCTTTTTTTCCTGCTCCAGCGATTGTTCCGCTTACCAGTGCGCCGTTATTTACTGTTAATACACCATTGTCTAATCGAAGTTTTGTATCGGCTGCGGGGTTATTATAAACCCTTATGGAATCACAGGTGAGGTTTCCGTTAACAGTAGTGATACCGCTAATAATATCAATCGGATAATTTCCTGTAAAGGCAAGATTAGCTGAAGCCAAGATAGTTTTGTTGCCCGTAAACGTCCATACGTTTAAAATATTTATTGTACCAATGCCATCGATGGTAGTGCCCGCACCATCAAGTATAATTTCACCTGAGGAATTGACAGTTCCATGCACAATTAGATTTCCTGAAAAAGTTGAGTTAAATCCACCATCATCTAAAGTTGCCGCATTTTGTATTGTTAAATCACCTGTTATTGTCGTGTTAACTGCAAGGGTTGTATTGTTGCTATCAACCATTAAGTTGTTGTAGGTATTAATCCCAACCGGTAAAGTATTATTGGACGTAAATGAAATAGTGCCACTTCCCGCTATTACCGTACCTGCGTTATATTGTATTTGCTCCACTATTAAAGTTCCACCTGACGTCATATCCAATGTTCCGGTATAAGCGCCAGACCCTATAAAAACTCCATCCGGATGCACAAGAGTTAATTTAGAATTGGCATTAAAGGTGACCGTGCCATTCCCTTTATCAGGTCCTACATGATGACCGACAAAAAGTTTTGCACAAACAGCATTGGTAACATCAATGGTTAAAGTAGCGCCCTTTTTTATATACACATTATTAGATGAAGTAGGCGTTGGTATTAAATCAGTCCAGTTTTGATTTGCAGTAACATGATAATTAACTGCATTACCAACAAGGGGAATGGTCATCAAAAAGATGATTGCTGTTAATATGTTTCCGAAGTTTTTCATGGTGCTCTTTTATCTTGCCTGATATAAAATTGCTCAACTCTACTACTAATTTGTACGGAACCCCGAAAGCCAGGTTGTTAATGGCTAGTAGGCAAAACCTGATTGTTTTGTAGGGTTTTATCTTGTAAAAACAAAAAATGTCCGGGTTGAGAGATTAGAATTCCGACATTGTACTTCTCTGTAAATGACCATATTACAAGTAGTCTCTGTGTTTTTAGGGGATTATGGATTAATAGGTACCGGCAGGAAAAATAGAAGAGTGAGGCAATCCAGACTAACGGCTTCAGATCAAACAACCGCTTCAAATCCCCCGTTGGCCGCGCCAAACGCAGTTTGAGTGAGTGGATATACGAAAAAAACCAAATCACGGGTACCGTGATGGCTTTGCTTTCGGAATTCGGAGTGCCTAAGGATCACGGAGTAATCCTGTCG
>JAESRW010000090.1 GCA_016764395.1 Flavobacteriales bacterium | reverse complement strand
CGCACCTAAGGGAGAATTATTGATAAATTCTTCTGTGCTCATCAGGTTGTCAAACATTCCCTTCGGGATGTCTTGATAGGATATTCGTTCCACAGTTTATATGTTTAAGTGAATTAGGTTTTATAATAATGAATTTTCACAAACAGGGTTGGTATTGTCCAAATGTGTCGTCTCAAGTTAAAGGTTTCCAGTTGATTATAGGAGATCTAAGATAGTGTTTATCCTTTTGTAGCGTGGATATATTTTGGATGCACGAGATCTCACTGAATTAGCACAAGTGGCCGCCAACAACAACATGCTAACGGGCACTACAGTCAGTTTAGGGAGATTTCTCACTCGCGCTGCGATGTTCGAAATGACAAATTTTTCGAATGACCTAGTGCCACATCGGGGAGATGATGTCGGGTTGTGGGAGAAAGGGCATTATTTGAAACGACTCGGGCGCTACATTCTCTGTCCTTTGTTTGTTTGAGCTAACTGTTTGAATAGGAGCAAGGAAGTTCTTCCAGAAATAGTAATTTTATAGTACGATGGATGAAGATGAAAAATCAAAACCGGAAAAGCAGCCGAGAAAGGAGTCCTTTCGGGAGAAGGTTTTAAGATTCATGAATTATTTCTTTGTATTGTCAGCGCTCATCACCATTTCGGTTCTAGCCTATTTTGAAGCTCGATGGTGGTTTTGGATTGTAGTGCTCGGTTTACCGGGCCTTGTGTATCTACGGTTAAGATATCACCACAGAGAGGTGGATACCAATATGGGCGAAGAGATACTCCCACCGGGAGGAAATTTGTAGTAGATCAACAGCCAGGCGCGTTTCAAAGATTGCGATTTACTTCTTCTTTCATCAATAAATGATGCTGATCCATGAATTGATGGTGAAGGCACAGGCGGAAATGCATACGCTCTTTCGGGAGACCTGAAACACGCAAGGAGGAAAATAGGAAATGCCCTTGCTGAAAGAACATTAGTGACCGAGTAGAGAAAAATGTAACTACGTAAGAGTTGGGTTGCTAAACGTTCATCTTGACATGGACAAGGTTATTTAAGAACATTGAAAAATGAATAAGATAGAAGCTAAACAACTAAAGAGTAAGTACTGGAATGGCGAACATTTAGCACTTGTTATTGACGGTGAACCATTGGACCATATAATTGATAAGTTCGACCGAGATGAGCAGCATCAGTTCAACGGGCTTGTACCAACCCTGTTAGACTGCCTGGATAATGAGGACGAACAGTCGGTGGTATGGGCACGTATTCTGCCTGACATTGGGCAGACCACCAAAACACCAATTCTAATGTGTCCAGACGACTGCGACTTTTGGTGCACCATCATTATCGCGGAGGTTGAGCGAACATACAAAGAGGTAAAATGGCTTAGGATCGGTAGCGACATTGGAAAAGCTGAAGGTCTTCCTGACAGCATCGGAACCCATGTCGACTGGTTTGATGGCCTACAATTTACCTTTAGCCTTCCGGATTATAAGGAATGCTTGTGGACTTTTGAGAAGGAGATAATAAAAACTGTGAATGACAACAAATGAAGAATATTTCTTCCACGGCTAGTCCTATGGATCCGGTCGGGATTCGTATTGAATTCAGGCCTATGGATTGTGCGTTTACCAATGTTGTGTAACAGAATATTTGAGCAAGCAACCATCAAACAATATGAAAATACCCAGAATAAAAGGAATCATAGAGCGTAGGATACTCATCAATTATCAGGTCGATTATGACGTCCTGGCGAGTTATTTACCAAAACCCTTTACGCCGAAATTGGTCAAAGGAAAAGGCATCGCGGGCATTTGCTTAATCCGGCTCAAAGAAATTCGCCCTACGGGCCTACCCAAACAAATTGGAATGTCCTCTGAAAATGGAGCGCATAGGATTGCAGTTGAGTGGCGGGAAAACGGAGTATTGAAGGAAGGGGTCTATATCCCAAGAAGGGACACATCGTCGAAATTTAACGCTTTGGCTGGAGGGACGCTCTTTCCTGGTATACATCATCTTGCTGATTTTACCGTGCATGAATCGGGCGGAAATTATGAAGTGGCCTTTGTAAGTAGTGACAAGACCTCTTTAAAAATTAAGGCTAAAGAAACGGAGCAGTGGAATTCAGCTAGCGTATTCGATAATCTGGAATGTGTATCTGATTTTTTCGAGAAGGGATCAACTGGGTATTGTCCGGATAAAAATAATTTTGACGGTCTGGAACTCAAGACTTATAGTTGGAAAGTTTCACTCTTGGATGTGGAGAAAGTTGAATCGAGTTTCTTTGAGGACAAGGGCATTTTCCCAGAAGGTTCAGTGAAATTTGACAATGCGCTACTGATGAAGGATGTCGAACATGAATGGATTGGTTTGAAAAAGATAGCAGCCCAGTAAGATGCAGTAGGGATAACCACAGCCCTTGATTTTCAAGAACATCTGCTCATCGCTAAATATGATTTTTTACTGCAGTAATAGAGGTGAAATTAAATTGAGGGGATACATCCTTACCCTATTCTTCTGTTTGAGCGCCGCTACTGGGTTCGGTTGTGTCTGCGAAGATGTTAGCATGAATGAGATCATACACCAGGTACCAGTCATTCTCATTGGACGGGTTGAGAGAATCCTCATTCCCGGAGCCCCGGAGGTAGAAAAGGAAATGAACAAACTCGGCAGAAAAGGTGACAATGCCCGATTGAAAATACTGGAGAGCTGGAAAGGCGTTGACAACATGGAGTTTGTTAATGTTTATCAAAAATCTGGTAACTGTAATATAAGGCTTGAGTTGGGTACAGAATATCTACTGTTCTGCATTCAAATTGGAGATCAACTTGTGACCAATGTGTGTTTGGGTACAGTAGAGAACACTAACCGAGATGACCTTCTTGCATTATTGGGTTTGGGGCAGAAGCACAACTCCAAAATAACATTGGCTAGCTGGAATAAGTTGATGATGTTTTTGATAATGGTCGTTGGACTTATTGCGGCTATTGGACTTGGTCTAATGCTAAGAAAGACAAGTTTTACCTCAGCGAAKAAGACTCGTTCTAGGTATTGCTATCTGTGAAGCAAGATTACGGCTCAATGATGATCCTGCCTGAACCAACTTTCAATTGATTGGATTTTACCTGGTATAAATAAACACCCGCGCCATAATCGGAAAGGTCAATCCGCAGTTCGTCATTCTTCAGAGCATGTCTTGAAATTCGTTGCATCTAACTAAAACCATTCTCAATTCGCGGTAAAAAATAATTGAGTATGTCCCTAAGCAAGGGCACATTTACAGAGATATATTTGCTCACTGAAACCAGGAAATGCTATCTTAGGGCAATGGTAATCAAACACTTCATGCAGAAAATACAGCCCTTTGTCTCAGTATGGAATAGGCTGGGTAAAGCGCCAGGGACCCTGTTGAGGTTATGGCTGTGTTTGGGAGTTCATCTGTCTATGGGCGCTGTAGCTTCATCCTTCGCAACAGCTTCGGATGACCCGTCGGCTGGCAAGCAAGACGAGCGGGCTATTGATTCACCAAAAAATATCATTGAAACTGCCAACCACGACACGTCTATTTGTAGTGCGTATWTAAGYTGGGGGGAGGAGGTTTACCTACAGAACTCTGACACCGCTTTGATTCTCTGGCAAAAAGCACATGATCTGGCAGAAAAGAATCTCGCTGATGCCCCGCCAACCACCCTTGAAAAAAAGTTCTTAGGGTTCCTGTCAGAGGCGCTAAATAACATCGGGTATATTTATTACATGCAAGGAGACAWMCYSAWASYARYGKMRMAWYAWYWGAAGAGTTTGAAGATAAAAGAAGGCGCCGGCAATAAAGTGGGCATAGCTAGCTCTTTAAACAACATGGGGCTTATCTATCAGARTCAAGGCGATATCTCTAACGCATTGGCGTGCTWTCAGAGATGTATGAAGCTAWATGAAGARACYGRTAATAAGAAAGGCATCGCTTATTMTTTAAACAATATTGGTGTTATTTATCAGCAACAAGGAGACATCCCCMWATGCCTGGAGTACCTGCATAAGAGTTTGAGGATAAGAGAAAAGCTTAACAATAAWTCAGARATAGCYTATTCTCTAAACAACATTGGGTTAATTTATCGGCTTCAGGGGGATGCTACCAAGGCCCTRGAGTACTTTGAGGAGAGTTTKGGAATATGTGAAAAGGTTGGTAATAAGGTAGGCAGCGCTCAATCTCTGAACAACATGGGGATGGTTYATGATGATCTGGGGGATATCACCMAAGCATTAGCMTACTTTCAGAAGTGTAARAAGAYCTATGAAGAGACRGGCARTAAAATAGAMATTGCCTCATCTTTGAACAATATTGGTGTTATTTATAAGCGAGMGGGCGATATCCCCAAAGCGTTGGAGTACCTATACAAGGGTTTGAAGATAGAAGAAGACATAGGCAATGTGGCAAATATAGCTATCGCTCTATGTAATATTGGGTGGCTTGAATTGAGTCAAGGGGCGTTGGAAAGAGCTCGCAAAAAGGGCACCCAGGGGTTGCTAATTGCTCGTGAAATTGGTTCTCCTGATCTCATATCTGATAACTCCGACTTATTGAGCAAGGTCGCCAAAAAGCAGGCAATCCTGGCTACCAACCCTGCGCTTCGTCAGGCGAAGTACCAAGAAGCCCTGGAGATGTATGAGCTCCACGTCAAAATGCGCGATAGCATCAAGAATGAAGAAACTCTGAAAGCGACTATTCGTCAGCAGACCAAGTATGAGTTTGAGAAGGTACAGCTGGTGAAGGAACAGGAGGAAATCCAGCGGGCACGTGTCGAAGATGAAACCAGATCTAGAAGAGATAATCTGCAATATTCTATTGTGTTAATTGGTTTAATGGTCATTGGTCTAATGGTGGCGATGCTGGGTCGGTTATCGGTTCCGGACCGGGTGGCGGAAGGGCTTATATTTTTCTCATTTCTGATCTTCTTTGAATTCATGCTAGTGCTCGCAGATCCATATATTGAAAACTGGTCCAGTGGTGCGCCAGGTATAAAACTCTTGTTCAATGCGACTATTGCTGCATTGATATTTCCACTGCATGCGTTCTTTGAAGCGAGCCTAAAAGGCAGGTTGGTGAAAAGCCAATGAAACCTCCATCAATGTTATTTTAGAAAGTTGTCATCTCTAGAGAAACGGGAGATCTCCCTGAATTAGCACAAGAGACCGCCAACCACAACATGCTAACGGGCACTACAGTCCGTTTGGGGAGATTTCTCACTCGCGCTGCGATGTTCGAAATGACAACTTTGGCAAATGACTTAATGCTACATCAGGGAGATGATGTCGGGTTGTGGGAGGAGGGGCAATATTTGAAACTATGGGCACTACAGTATCTGTCCTTGGTTTGTTTGAGCTAACTATTTGAATAGCAGCAAGGAAGTAAGCCAGTTCTTGCAGAAAGAGTAATTTTATATCTCAATGGATGAGAATGAAAAATCAAAACCGGAAAAGCAGCCGAGAAAGGAGTCCTTTCGGGAGAAGGTTTTAAGATTCATGAATTATTTCTTTGTATTGTTCGCGCTGATCACCATTGCGGTTCTAGCCTAAGTTGAAGCTCGATGGTGGTTTTGGATTGTAGCGCTCAGTTCACCGGGCATCGCGTATGTACGGTTAAGATATCACCACAAAGAGGTTGATACCAATATGGGCGAAGAAATACTCCCTCCAGGAGGGAATTTGTAGTAGACTAAGCGCTAGGCCCGTTTCATAGACAGCGATTTACTTCTCCAGTGAATTTAATTCACGCTAAATTTTGATGTGAAATCATCAATTTGTCTAATCAGGCTACGATCATCCAGTGCCTAAAGTTTCCAGCTGTTCGGTCTTCATACACCTCAGTTGTTTGTTTTAATTAATCTGCCTCTTCTCCGGAATGGCGTCAGCTTCAATATGAGAAGATTTAGCTTCGTGAAATTCTCTGAAATGCTGGTGTAGGTTTCCTGTGTGTCATTTAGATAATCCTTTACCGTTACCAGAGAGTCCTGGCAGTTGAAATAACTGCATTTTCTTTTTCTAATCTTCTCACCGCTTTTGCTGTAGGCTTTAGTTTAAGATGGCGTTGTAAACTGAGGCTATTTGTATTTAATGTCAATTCAGACCCTGTTCGGGAGAATTCTACAAGACAGTAAATCCAGTTTAACCGCAAAGGGCGCAAGGTAGGCGCTAAGGACGCGATGGATTATCAATCTACTTTTACCTTTGCGTYCTTWGCGMMNACCTTNGCGCCCTTTGCGGTTAGATCATATGGCTTMYGGAAAAACTAAGCATTTTTCCAAAATCAAAACTGCTTGATATGCTGACATAATGCAACGTTATTATAAACTAAAGCCTTGCTGTAATCTATACGTTTACCCTTTAGCTCCTTACAATTAGCATATGGACCATAAAAAGTAAAGCTCCTCATCTTGCTTTTTTCCTTTGCCCTTAGCTGGCCATTTTTGTAATAGTATTTTTGAGAATCAAGAAAATAGGGGCTGTCATGCGTTCCTTTTATATGGAAAGATCGCGTTTTCCCTTCGCTCAATAGAGTCAAAGAATCTTCTGAAAAGTATTCCTTCCTTTTGTGAATGATCAACTTGCGATTAAAAAATAAGTAGTTCTTTATCTTTATGTTGGAATGATACTCGGTGAACTCGCTGTTTTTACCAGAGTAAGTACTTCTGCTTTTGACATATAATAGTCCGCATCCAGAAAATAKGCAGAAGGTCCAGGAGAGCATGAAGCATTTGGCTACATTCATTTTCATGAGATTAATGCTGTCAATGTTCCGGGGATATCATGATACCTCTTTAGCAGCTGTTACGGCCCATTGATCTTGTGTTTTGTAACGATCCAATTATCGCCATCCTTTTCTAAAACAATGACGCCATTGATATCTTTGCCTTTAGGGTAATTGTATTCTGTAATAGTTTGATATTCAGCATTAATTTTGTCGTCTGTAATTTCCATTCTGGTGAAATTGAAGTAGTACTTGATGACATACATGAACAGGTTCTTATCCGGCCAGATTTTGTAAGCCACTCCGTGGGCATTGCCTTCTATTTCATACTCATTATGACGAAAGAATACCCCTGAGGTTTCTGCTGACACATACCTAGCAGCGCGTATTCTCGGATTTTCCAGCATGGCCTCCACAACAATCTTCACCAAAGGTGTTGGAGCATTATGCTGAGAAATGAGTTTCGGGGAGTAGGCTATGCATATAAGTAATATTAACGTTGCTCTCATGGTCGTAAATTATTGCTGTCAATGGCCCTTGCAGTGTTGACTTCTTAAGTTAAGCGTAACATAACAAACGCAATCTGCTAACTGAGGTAACCTAGGTTCAGCGGTATTGCCTCAAGTAACAGCTATAAATGATGGTTCGTTCACCACTTTAGCCGTCTTTTAAAATTATTAGCGCCTCCCTTTTTGAGTTCCCCTGCGGGGGAAATCAACCATGAAGTTACCGTGGAATCAATAATGGATTCGCCATATCCTTTTTCATGCGTGTCATATTGGGTGATATAGCTAACCAGAATTTTGTTTTCACGGAGTTCACTCTTGAAAATATCCACCTGGTGTGCATCAACAAATTGTCGTCTTACCGTAGCTCCTGATTTGTATGCGCCACTTTTATCACAGGATATCAGAGAGAGTATCGGATAGTACCTTCCATAGGTCAGGAATACAATTAGATAATTGTTGGGCTTCCATTCTGATATTGAATAGCAAAACAAGGGTTCTTTATAGCTTTCCCAAGTTGTATTGTAAACTTCTTTAGGAATAGGCTCAGCATTTTCATTGGCCTGATCTTCAACCATCATTTGATAATAAAAGTCTTTGAAAAGCGCCTCGTAGAAGCAATGGTCCATCTCTTGAAGGGTATTGCTACTCGCCTGGAACATCATTTTATTGCCCCATATCGGATCTATATCCAGGACGAGGGTATCCTGAAATTTGAACTTTGATTTCCACATGCTGAGATCCAGTTTCTTTTCTGCACAATCATCAGGAGGGATGCGCATACCAAGACTTACAATCAGCGTCAATATTATAGCTACTATTTTCACGTTACAGATTAAGGGCGGTCTGTACTAAGATATTGGAGTATATTAATTTATTCAAATATGTACGTCCCACAAGTTAAGGGTTGTCAATCGCTTATAGGGAGACTAAGGTAATCTAAATCCAGTGGAAGCGTAGATGAATTTGGCGTGGTTGTGACTGGTCAAAGCAAAGCGATATTCATGACACTTGGAGCTCTATAGGTAAATACTATCTTAGGGCCGTGGTTAAACGATGCTTCACGATACTGGTAACTCTGCTCTCTTCTATTGCTATCCATGCTCCTGCCTGCGCTGAAGCTTCCACCTTCGCTGATGCTTCCACCTTCGCTGATGCTTCCACCTTCGCTGATGTTGCGGCGGACGAGTGGGCGGACGAGTCGGCAAACGGGTCGGCAGACAGGCAAGGTCAGACTGTAATTGACTCCTTGAAATGGGTGATCAAAGAGGCCAAACACGATACAGCAGTTTGCAACGCTTATCTGAGTTGGGGGGAGGAGGTTTACTTTAATGACCCAGACACCGCATTCATTCT
>JAESRW010000089.1 GCA_016764395.1 Flavobacteriales bacterium | reverse complement strand
GGAACCATACGTTACCATTATAACTCCTGCCGCAACCGTCACTGTTCCAAGTGCCAGGCGGTTAGTCGGGAGCGGTGGATGCTGCAACGGGAATCAGAACTGCTTCCTGTTGCCTACTTTCACGTGGTCTTTTTTGCCCCATGAGTTCAATGAGTTGGCTGTAAAGTCACCCAAGGAAGTATACAGTGCGCTGTTTCGTGCCAGCTGGAAAACCATACAGGTATTTGCTTCAGATCACAAGTATTTAGGAGCCAAAACAGTCATGGTAGCGATACTGCACACCTGGGGCCAACAGTTGTGATTGCATCCCCACTTGCATTGCATCGTACCGGGAGGAGGCATTACGCCAACAAGAAAATGGAAAGCTGTAAGGAACAAGGGAAAGTATTTGTTTCCCACCAAAGCCATGGCGCGGGTGTTTAGGGCTAAATACATGGCGGAACTACGCGCTTCAGGGATTATAATTCCACAATGCATTGCCAAAACTGTAATGAGTAAAAACTGGGTTGTGTATGCCAAACAACCATTTGCTACTCCCAAAACAGTTGTTGAATATCTTGGACGATACACGCATAAAACAGCCATCTCCAATCATCGATTAAAGTCAATTGGGAATGGAGCCGTTGGTTTTACTTACAAGGATTACAATCAGGGAGGCAAGGGAAAAGAAATGCTACTCCCTGCTCCTGAGTTCTTGCGCCGTTATTGCTTGCACATCTTACCCAGTGGATTTGTACGCATGCGTCATTATGGGATACTGGCCTCACGCAATAAGCGCAAAGAGTTAAACCTTGCCAAAACACATTTTGGATTGAAGCAATGGGAAGTGCTGAAGATAGACTGGGTTGAGATTGCTCAACAAAGACTGGGCATCAAACCGAACACATGCAGAGAATGTGGAGCAGAACTGGAGATCATAGCTGTATTGCCACCACAACGTGGCCCTCCGATCTTCCATTATTCAACCAGACAAAACATTGTGATATTATGATCAATATTTTCAACTACCAAATCTGGTGGGTGCAGGATATCTATTGCCTAGATCAGAAAAACATGGTGTTTGATAACAATACCCAGCGGGCTTCGCATAAAGAATCTCCTATAGCTGGTGAAAAACCCACAGCAGTCAACCTATCAATGAAAATATGGAGTAAATTCAACACGCTATTGCACTTGAAAATTTATTGAATACCCATAGCACAAGGTAGGTTAAGAGAGGGACTAGCACCGGAGGCAGGGTCCAACACTAAGCATAATAAACTGCGTCCTTAACGCACTTTATTACTGCTTAATTATTAGCAATAGTTATTCTTCTATCAATGAACCATTGTATTGGATGAGGTTTCTACTTGTTACAAGTGTCTACATGAACCTAACTATCTAGTTGAATACCAGGCTACCTGGTTGTGCTCGTTAATACCGTCCATTTTCTTCCACAAATATTTGCTGGTGGTTTGGTCTAAAGCCCGACCAGTACCTAGCTCAAATATGGTTCGTTCTATCTTTTCCTTTGAGCCTTGAACAGCTTTAAACTGGATGATAAATTTTTGTTGAAATAAAATGTACCTACAACCAGCTTTATTGTATTCTTTTATCGTTTCTCCAGAAATTGGATTTATAACAATAAAATGATCGCCAAGTGAATAAAGTAAGTCTTCTCGGGAACCTTTTTCATAGGGCGACTCACTCCAATATTGTTCGTGCTTTACTACAAGAATTCTATCCTTGGCATCAGCGCTTTCCAGTTCTAAGTACTTATATAATCTTGTAGGGCTCGGTTTGAAGGGCTTTCCATTGGAAAGAATCGTGACATCGAACCCTTGCTTAATACTTAGCCATCTTGTGCCTCCTTCCTCAGAGCTAATGATAAATTGATCCCAACCATCCTTTACAATTTGACCCTTTTTGTATTTTATAGGAATAACAAGACTATCTTCAAGTAGTATACCGTAGAGACTATCTTTTACTACAGAATAATAGCCTTTGTGAGAAGACAATCCGAAATGACTCCGCCACTCTTTGGATTCACCAATGTACTCTAATGTATCATAGACCGGGTCTATTATTGCTTCCCAGGAAAGGTATTTTCCATATTTCCCGTCCTTTTTTAAGGTTTTCCCCCAAATGCTGTCGTAAACAATTTCGGAGCTAAAAACATGGTCAATACCAATGGTTGAATAGGTGTATTGTACATAGTTCTGGCGGTAAAATGCATAAATGGCAAGAAACCCATATTTATTGCCCTTTTTAAGAATCGCAAAATCAGGACTAACATCATTGCCTTCGATGTACTTGATATTATCGAATTCAATGTCAACTGCAATCCATTGTAGGTTAGTGTCTTTTGACAATGTCCTTATAATATAACCATACTTTTCTCCGTCAACAAGCACAAAGAATTTCAATCCTTTTCCCTTGCCCCAACTCTTGTCACTAGGGTTGTAGATACTGTCGTATTGCGGGGTGACAACGATTTTTCCCTCGGCATCGGTCAGACCGTATTTGCCGTCTGAACTAATAATCGACTGCCCCCAGGTCGATTGGGAATAGATAATTAAAAACGTAATTATTATAGTGCCGATTGTTGCTTTCATTTTATAGATTGTTGTGGTTGATAAGTCGGAATACTCTCCACTTCCATTATTGCTGACATTTTGAATAAAGATAGTGCCTCCTGAGCTAGCGAAGGGCATTAGCTTTATTTTTTGTGTGTGCCATGAATGGCAAATGTAGTTCTTTGAAATAGAATGTTCCAGAGGGTGCAAGTCCCTTACACGCAGGGTTGACTCCCTGAAGCAATAGCAAGTCGTACCGCAAGACCTGAAAAAGTGCTTTTATTTGCATCACCTGACCTCATCAATGATGACCCAACGCAGTTCTCAACAGGAATCATGCACATTGATAATGATCCAAATATTGATAGTACTGCCAGCTTTAACTATGGTAAGCTAACGCAATGGACACTGTCATTGGATGCCTTTAATGGACAAACCATTTTTGTAGCTTTCCTACATGATTCTGATGATGATTTCTATCTTGGACTTGATGATGTTGTAATTACGCAAGAATCTACATTGCCAGGCGTAGATGAGCTTTCAAACAGGGTTAATGTAAAGGTTTTTCCTAATCCTGCGAGCGACTTGATCAAAGTAGAATTTGAAGCTGCAACCAGCAGCAATTTTGACATCAGTATCGTAAGTATTGAAGGCAAGATTGTTTATGGTGAGCGTTTAGGAAACACTTCTTTGATTAACAAATCAATTGATGTTTCTGAATTGCCAGCTGGAACTTACTTTGTACACCTTAGAAATGAGGAACGAACTAACGTTCAGAAATTTACAGTGACTAGATAATCAATCACCTCTATTTTAGAGAAAGCTGTTCTGCTTAGCGGGACAGCTTTTTTTTATGCCTTACAAGCAGATGTGTGTGTGTATTTGCAAACTACAGGCACATGGTATCACTTGATCTGGAGAATTTATTGGATAAGGTGAATAAGGAGAGGCTGATGAGGCAATTACTACCAAGAAAAGAAATTCGATAATAGCGTGTATTCACACACAATATATAAGCAATTGGCCATACGATGTTGTATCCCGTAAGCAAATATGGATAGCAGGGAGTTTAAATTTAAACCCAATACAAGCAGGTAAGTAATTCGTAGCGTTTGGAATAACCCACCCACTGACCTTAGCTCCAATTAATGAATCTTCACGCCATCGAGTTCTTTACGAAGGAGTTTCAGCACTGCAAACTCTGTGTCTTTCACATAAAGGGCCTTTAAAGAGCCCAGCTGCTTGAATATTTCAACGTCCTCTATTGTCAGATAGGAAACCGACATTTCTTGAATGGCCTGGAATGATGAAAGGGCATTCCAGCTTTTGATTCTGCAACCTTCAAGCCCTAGAAAGAGCAGCGTATATTGTGACCCAAGTTGCTCTAGGTCAACAAATGAGGTGCTCGAAAGATCCAGTGAAATTAGATTATCAAGACCGGATATTGCTGAATACCCATGAAGATAAGGGTTATCGGCCAGATTGAGTTGGGTCAACTGACTCATTTCAGTTAAGAAAGTCAACTTATTCAACCTATTGCCACTGAGATCAAGTGTACTGAGGTGTACAAGTTGTTCGATGCCTGTCACCCTATTTAATTTATTGTTTCCTGCCTTCAGATGTTCCAGATGCTGAAAGACCTGAATACCTGCTAGATCAACAAGGGCGTTTTTATGAATATTAAGCGATTTTAGATTCGGCACCTTACACAAATGTGAATCCGTTGTAAATAGCAGATCGAGCGTTCTTAAATTATTAGCTGATACGTCTAATTCCACCAAAGAAGGCAGTTCAATGATGTAATTAAAGCCCTTGTAAACCGCATTTTTCGATTCACGCATACTCAAGATTTCAAGGCTTGCTAGAGAAGGAATCTCCCCTATATTCCTCTTTAGATGGTTTAGTGATAAGCACTTCAACTTTGGCAGGCCCGCTAAGCCGGTAATATCGGTTAACGGATTATTGTCGAGGTTAAGCGAACGAAGCATCTTGAGCTCTGGCAGCGTTGCCAGAGAAATGATCTTATTCTCCCCAATTTCCAGCGAATCCAGATTGGGATAATTGCTTAAGAAACTCAAATCTTCAATGCGATTTTCCGARAGYGTKAGAATGTTCAATCCTTCCATCAGCTCCAGCGTGTCAAGTTGCTGGTTGCTTAAGTAATTTCGGCTTAAATACAAAGCCTCAAGATTTTGCATCTSGTTAATTCCAGCYAGTTCAGATTTYGCAAACCCATAATTATCCTCCAGGTTTAGCTCAACCAGATTTCTTAAAGTATGGAGCGGTTTTATGGAAATCATCCCATATCCTGCTAAATTCATGGACGTAATCATACCGTTTTCGTGGAGCCCATTGATTTCAGCTCTAACACGATTTCTACGCGCGGAATAGGACCTCCAATCACCCTCCAAATCTCCCTTTAGAAAACCATATATTTTAGCATCCAACCAGGCTTTATTTGACCGGTAAGGATCTGGCCTATACGAATAAGCCGAGTCCACTTCAAAGCCAGGTATGTCCTTAAGGGTATAGAGTCCAGCTATATTGCCCTCCGAAAGGCTTAGTATATAGTTCTTATCAACGGCAGCAATTTGCTCCATTTGCATGGCTCGGTTCAAGTTGAAATCTGAAATTAATCCATCCCAGTCCACGGCCGAGCTCAGTACCAATACAGCAAAAACGGCTATCAAATTATTTCTTACCAGGAACCAGGATGTTTTGTTTTTGCGCAATTTGATCAACGTAGTGACAAGGCCAATGAGCGCGAAGAACAACCAAAAGTATACCCCTACCCTTTTATAGCTGAGCAACGCCTGGTCAATATACATGGTATTCCGAATCGCAGTTGAAATGACCATAAAGGCACTTTGAGCTATCCAGGCGAAAGCCAACCATTTCACCCATTTACTTTTCTCTATGTAGTTCAAAAACCCTCTGAAAAAGAACAACAGGATGGTGATACCCAGAAAAATTGAGAAGATGAGCATCCCTACCCCTTTATGAACGAACGCTTTATGGGTTATGGTTTCGGGCATGCCTGCACCCAAATACAGATAATTCAAGTCCATGCCGTTGACCAGGAGCAGCATTAGGTTCAAGACAATAAACAGCGTAGAAAAAGCGATCCGCTCATTCCACCTCGGAGCAGACAACCCTTCACGCTCAATTTCCATGGGTCTGTTCTGATTCCATCGATCAATTCTAGCGATCCGCCTGTGCCTGAATAAACTGTATATCAAAAAGAGCCCACCCAATGTAAACCACACCCAATCCATACTGATGAAATCAAGCGATATTTCCTCCGTGAATTTTTCGAACAAGGGATTCATGTTCTGATAAATAAGGAAGAAAATAATGACCAATACCAGGGGTACCAATATATTGAGAATGCGTAGCCAGCTTCGGCTTTCGCCTTCTCGTTTAGCTCCTCTTCCGTCCAGTATCATGAATATTACAGATCCTACCGTAGTATAAACAGAGGAAAGTAGGTCCAACAATATCGAAGACCTATTATGCAGAATGGCTCCTGGCAATGCGGCCAAGGATAAAATCACTGCCCAGGCCGATAGTGTCGATCCATACATCACCGAAAAGCATGCTGCGAAAAGGGCGCTTACACTCAAAAGTTGAACACTCCGCTCCTTAAATGCTTCCTGGTATTGATAATAGAAGAAGCCAATCACGACCAATGTCATCAGCAGGAAATTAACACCCACATGCTGATTGTAAAATAGGAGGCTATAAATAGCGGTACAAAATAGGATTGAGGTGGTGGTTTTGTTCATTGAGTAGAAGGTGAGGGATGAGAAATCTGGATACAAAACGTTGTGTGATGCAATTGATTGCATGCGCCATCTAGAAGAATATGCAGAGTACTTGATATTGGGCATCGATTTCCACTTCTAACCTCACATAACCAACAAATTGGGTATATTCATTTCTCCAAAAAGCAAAACGAAAAGTGAATCTGATCAATACGTATATGGCTCCTCAAGAGCAATCCGTGGTAAAGGCTTTACTGGGCTATACTGTTTCCCTCGTCTGGGCCTTTGGCATCGCCTTTTTCTATGGCGTTATAATGGCCTTCTCTCCCCTGATATACGTTAACTACTTCATCACCCTTGCTTTTGGATTGATTCTCGGATATGGTGTACGATTTACCACCACGTTATTTAAGATAACACACAAGTCCACGGCCATAGGTATGGCAGTGGCTTGCAGCGCGTTTGGGCTGATATTCTCGTGGGCGGCATACGTCATATACTTTTTGGAAGAGGGATCCATAGTGAGTGCTTATTTCATTGAATTGAAAGTGGTGAAAGATCCTGGGTTTCTTATTGACGTAATTCTGGATATCAACAAAAACGGTCTCTGGGAAATCTTTGGGATTACCTTTACAGGATGGATCCTTACTATAATCTGGCTCGCTGAAGCAGGGATCATTATTACACTATGCACCCTCATGGTGAAGAATCAAACCCAATCCCCATTTTCCATAAATCTCAACAAATGGTATAAGCGGTTCATCTTAGAGAAGGACTTCGAATCTATTGCAATGAAAGAAGCTTTCAAGGAATCATTGGCGACTGATTGTGTGAAGACCATTGATTCCTTGCAAAATGGATTGGCCTTTCACTTTTCCCGAATCTCCGTATTCTATTTGGCAAAGGAAGAACGACAGTACATAATGGTCGAAAACGTCAGAAAAGACAGACGGGGAAAATCTGAAAATTCCACGGAAGTTATACCCTTAATTGTTGTTTCTAGTGAACAAGCCGCAATCTTAATTGAAAAATATCATGCAACCACTCCAGGTATTTTTGATTACTAACGAATGATTTAATGGCTGCGATTTTTCTGCTTTTAGTTATCGGTGCCATCTACTTCTTCATTATAAATCCAAGGAAGCTACAGGATAAACGGGCAAAGGATGTCATAAATGATAAGCCTATTTTTCCACCGGAATGGAGAATTATCCTCGCTGAGAAAGTCACCTTCTACAACACCCTGTCCAGGAAAGAAAAAATGCGGTTTGAAAACGAAATGCTGGAGTTTCTTGACAGTTGTCGGATTACGGGAATTGGTGTGGAAGTAGAACCTATAGATGAAATTCTGATAGCCGCCAGTGCAGTCATACCCATTTTTGCTTTCCCTGATTGGAGTTACCAAAACCTCTACGAAATTCTGCTGTATCCTAACGCCTTTAACGAGAAGTTTGAGACTTCAGGACCAGATAGAAACATACTTGGAATGGTTGGGAACGGATACCTCAAGGGTAAAATGATCCTCTCAAAACCGGCATTACACCAGGGATTTAGCAATGAATCGGATAAACGCAACACCGCAATCCACGAGTTTGTTCATCTCATCGATGGAGCAGATGGTGCAATTGATGGCATTCCCAAACACTTGATGGATAAACAATACCTCATCCCCTGGCTGGATCTCATCAACCAACAAATTGAGGCGATCTATGCAGAGAAGTCAGACATCAATCCCTATGGTGGAACCAATCGCCAGGAATTCTTTGCGGTTGCCTGTGAGTATTTCTTCGAGCGCCCCAAACTACTCGAGCGGAAACATCCATTGCTTTACCAGCTGCTTGCGCAAATCTTCAAACATGATATGAAAATGAGAAATATGCATAAGAAGAGACTCACAATAGGCAGAAATAGCCCCTGTCCTTGTGAGAGTGGGCTCAAGTTTAAGAAGTGTTGTGGGATGAAGCACTACCAATAGATCACGGAAACGTTTGACTGAACTGAGGTACAAATAATATCATCGCTAAATAATCCTATATTTAATCAGTAGGAGTAGTACGAAATGCTCATGTCTTCAACACGAATGATGATTGCACTAAAGGGAAATTTACTGATCGCAGCCAATCTCCTCCTCCTGCTTCCTGGAATTTTGAGTGCTCAATCAAGGCCGTCGGGCACAGACGATTATTTAAAACTACCAGATTACGTGGAGGTCGTTAAGCAGTTCTATGGGACTTATTCTATTGAATCTCTTCCTCCAAGGTCGGATATTAGAATTGAGAAAAAAAGAACGGGGTGGCACATCGCTCA
>JAESRW010000263.1 GCA_016764395.1 Flavobacteriales bacterium | reverse complement strand
CGCATTTGAGTTAGAGGGCACGTTGTAAACACCAACGTTGCGGCCAAGCGATTGGGCCGGTGCGCTGATGGCAAATTCGACCCATGCTTTGGCCGCCTCAAGGTTTTTGGCCCCCTTTATTATGCTGACGCCACCAACCTCATACCCCGTGCCTTCGCAAGGAGACACGATTTCCAATGGAAATCCGCTGTTGGTCAGCATCACCATATGGTGCATAAAACCTACCGAAATGCCAATTTCACCACGTGCGGCAGCCTTGGTCGGGGCCGAGCCTGAATTGGTATATGTGCTCACGTTTTCGCCGATTTTAGTATATAAAAGGGTGGAGTTCTACTTAAAGGGGGCTCCTACGCTCACAGAAATCAACAAATGGGAAGAGTTTCTATTTCCCTTTCTGAAACTCTTTGCGCATGATCGTGATCTGTGTTTTATCGATATGTACTCCTCAAGGGATACTTTGATAAAAGAATTTGGGAAGCCGGAAAAAAGAAAATGCAATGGCTCAAAATATCAAGTTGTTTGGGTAAAGAATCTAGAAGATGAGCAACTGCAAGCGTTATTAACGGAATCACAGTTTTATCTTGGGTACATTGTAGTGGCTCCGATTGAAGAAAATGATTATAAGTAATTAGAAGAATTAGCCGAGCATTTATTGAACAATCAATTGTATGAGAAGTTTGCGAATAAAGAATACCTATTTATGGAAGGAGATGGTAGTCTATTTTGTTGGGTAAATCCATCCATAGCAATAGATATCATCAAGGATTTGTATAATGGAATGGCACAGCACTATGATCTTAAAATCAATACTGAAATGCATCAATGAAATTAACAATCATGCTCAATCTGATAATAATTATGACATTGTTTAGTTGTTCATATGATTGGTCAACTTACACTGATAGTAACAATAGGTTCTCTCTATCCTACCATAATACATGGGAAAAGCAAAATAAAGGGACAACTACTTTATTCTTGTCACCTAAAGAAGGGGAAAAAGATCAATTCAGGGAGAATGTAAACATAATGGCACAAGACCTAAGTTCTCAGCCCCTGACCCTTGAGGAATACACCGACTTAACAAAGCAGCAAATAACGGGCAAAACAACCATATCAATATGGCACGTAAATAAAAGTAATGTGCCACAGTCGATGCAAACAAAGTCATTAGACCTACCAACTGTAACGCCGACACAAGAGATCTAACAGCCAAACCAAAACTAATGAATACCATAAGTGGATCTGCTACATTTGAATGGACAGTAAGATAAGCGCTCAAACGCTAAATTTACTGAATATGAAAAGTGGATCTGCTACATTTGACTGGACAGTAAATTAAGCGCGTAATTTCTCACTGTTCCGCTAGCGCGGACGTCCTCGTCCGTGCGTGCCTGCAGCGGTTCACCCTGCTGGCGGACATGTTGTCCACTCGGTTCCGTACCTTTCATTTAAACATTCTCATTAGTCGAATGCAGACCAAATTGGTTAATTTTAGTTAATGTCTGATAAGTATAGAATACTCGATAAGAATCGGGTCTATTTTCTAGCGATGACCGTGGTTGGATGGAGATAAAATTCAAACTTACATGGACAACATGTACGTGCTAAGTGGATTAAATGAAACTAAAACCGGAAAGAAACCGTTAGTTTTGTATAGAACAAACACCAGGCAATTATGACCCTTCACAGGAATTTTATAGTTGATGAAACAGGCAATAAAGTAGCTGTAATGGTTGACATTAAAGACTACAAGAAAATGGTTGAAGCCGTAGAAGAGCTCGAAGACATCAAGGCCTATGACAAGTCAAAGCGGGGTAAACAAAAACCAATTCCTGCCAAAGATGCCTTTAAGGAAATTGAGACCAGCCGCAAGAAAAAATAATACACAAGGTCCTTATTGAACGGCAGGCACAAAAACAACTTGCCAAAATTAAAGGCACCGCTTACTCCCTTCTCAAGACCGCTATTCTTAAACTGGCTGACAATCCCAGACCGCACGGTTACAAAAAACTCAAAGGAAGGAATGCCTACAGGATCAGGGAAGGCAACTACAGGGTTATCTACGAGATCAAAGATAAAATCCTCACTGTTATCGTGATCACCATAGGGCATAGAAAAGACATCTATAAGCTTTAGTAATCCCTTCGCTTCACTAATGATCTAGCGGAGCTTTATCAAGTAGAACCAAGGCGGTTGAATGAACAGGTAAAAAGGAATCCCGGTAAATTTCCTGAACGGTATATGTTTAGGTTAACAACAGAAGAATATCAATCTTTAAGATCGCAAAATGCGATCTTAAAGCGAGGACAACACTCCAAATACCCACCCTACGCATTTACAGAGCATGGTGTTTTGATGCTGTCTAACGTTTTGAAAAGTGAAAAGAGCAGACAAAGTAAGTCTACTAATCGTCGATACCTTTGTAAAACTACGTGAGTTGCTGCTCACCAATAAAGACCTTTTATTGGAAATGGAAGAAATCCGCAAGACAGTCTCCGGTCATGGAGATCAGATTGTTTTGATATTTGAATACCTCAAGCAACTGGAACAGACAAAGCAAGAAGAACTCGAATTTAAAAACAGACCGAAGATCGGATTTAAACGAAAAGGGGAAGAATAGAAGTACGTTCGCTTTACATCGCGTGTTTACATTAAATCCCCAAGCCCTCTGTGATCACCGTCGCCCAGCCCATCATCAACTGATCATTTCTTCAAAATAATCGCCTCCAGCTCATCAGGGGTATAGTAAATACGCTCCTTATAAATCCTGTACTTCTCAGAAATATCCGCCTCGTTCAAGAGGTAATCGGCAAAGTGATGCATCTGCCATCCAAATCCACGGGCGATGGTCTCCCGATCATTTTCCTTTTCAAATTGCTCACGAAACGTTTTAGATACCACATAGCTGATGCCGATGCCGATTAGCTGAAACACATTCTTGGTGTTATACATGCGTATATGGGCAAATTCATGTGCAAGTACCCCCACCTGCGCGTTGAAAGGTACGTTGATCAGCGCTGCCTTYTTCAACTTCTCCTCCTGAGAATTRATAAAYACCTGGTAGTGCCGATTCGCCTTCCTTTTAAATACSGACCAAAAKGTGGGCCTGGCCTCCRTGGTYGTTTTAATTTCTCCATATACCACGTCAATCTTCAGRTCCTTWAGCTCCGGATACTTWGATAATGCGATCARACAAGCCAGTTCAAACTCWKCGGGTAAACTCTTATTTTGCCCAAATTCTGCTTTCAGCGCTTGTAGTTTGTCTTTAAACATCGTCCGGCTAATTAAYTTSGTTGGRATYTGAGCAAAGCTGGGCGCAAATGRAATGGCCAACAGCARRAAAGCCAACGCTAACTTCAAAGGGAAATGAGCAAAAGCCAACTYGTGGGCTAAACCACCGCTGTCACGGTGATGTACGATTTCAGTATCCGTTAATTCGTTCTCTGCTTCCCTCCTCTTCTTTCGACTATCYKSAAGGCAATTTGCCCGGCATAAGTCGCTCGGCCTGAATGTGGG
This sequence comes from Flavobacteriales bacterium, assembly GCA_016764395.1. Lineage (GTDB taxonomy): Bacteria > Bacteroidota > Bacteroidia > NORP154 > NORP154. The sequence goes on along the minus strand of JAESRW010000263.1, from coordinate 5,134 downwards.
AAAGCGCTGTTGTATACCCATTTATGTTCTTAATTTATGTTGGTCAATATGTAACTAATCAGTATGGATAATTATTCTGTCGCCAGTCAATTCATGGCCAGAGTAAAGGAGATATGTCAAAATGAAGACGTAAAATAGCTGGTGTAGACAGTGCACTGAGCCAATAAGTTATCTTCCCCATTATACATTTACAATCATCAACTGGAGCGCCTTGACCGTATGCCCACTGTAGTCACACCGGAAGGTCAATAGATAGACAAGCAAGTAGAACCCTAAACTGCGTTAATTCAATATTTATGTACACAGCCTACCTGTATAAAAGGCATTAATAACCCTGTTTTTCAAGCTATTCCAGATTGGATCAAGCATTGGGGAAGGTGGGAACCAAAATGCCTAAAAGCAAGAAACGGGAGCCGTTTCTTGCGAAAGGATTCCCGTTTCCATTACAGCAAGCTGCAATGCCAAGCTACAGTTATTGTGACTTCTCTCTCGTCTTCTTTCCCTTTCGGGTCCGATTCCTCAAGATCTGCCCTCTCTGCAATAAATTAGCAACAAAATTTGACTCTTTCCCCGAAGGGGTTCCCACCTTGCTCTGCCGAAGCTTCGCGCGGATGAGCGGAACAAATCAAGCCTTATTCCCGACTTACCGTCTGGTGAAACCTCTTTTCCATTTAGCAAGCTAAATTTTCCAGAAACTTCGCCAGTGTTATGGATGAATCCTTTCAAGTTCTCCTTCGGCAAGCCGAAATGTCCCTATCAAGAGATTGCTCCACGTAGAAACTCCAGTCTCAGTCTTAACACTTTCGCGTTCAAAACCTATTATTAGTGCTTCCTTTTGCCTTTCCCGCAAGCGGGACCGATTTCAAGTCATTCCCCGAAGGGCGTCTCTTTCGAGACCTCGACTCTTTCAGAATACACTCCTAGCGACCCTAGTTTCGAGAAAGCTTCACTTCAAATCCCGCAGCAGCAAGCTACCTTGATTTTTGTTGTGATGCCCTTTATCTCTCACTTGATGAACCAAATGTAGATTTACTTATGTAGCCGACCAAATTTTTCGGCCTGTACTTATTAACAATATATAAATAAGGATTTTTAACGCTGTTAGCAACTCCATATACTTCTATACTACAGAATGTTATGATTTTTGATAAAAATCCTTCTAACCCATTTAACGCTGACAGGATTAACTTTATTTTACCATAACGTTGCAATATGTCAGGATATAAAGTGCGTTTTGATTTGGGAGACACGCTTAGTTTAAATAAGTCATATGATCTAGTATGATCGCTGGGCTGTAAGATCGCTGGGCTGTATGATCGCTGCGCTGTAGGATCGCTGCTCCAAACCGCTCCGCGTGTCGCTGAAGCTTTACAGGCTGTGTCATAATAGAAATGAAGTGTCTGAGAATTGCATATTTGAAACAACCCCTGTGGGGGTACAGGAAATTTTGCAAGAAAATGATGCAAATTATCATTACGACACAGTCTGTTTAGCGGAGGCACAAAGGTCGCAAGGGTTTCGCAAGAACGCCAAGGTAAAAGTAGCGTGATCATTCATAGCGTCCCTTGCGAAACCCTTGCGCTCTTAGTCGCCACGCTCCATAGCTTTTAGCGACGGAGCGCGGTTAAACCAAAAATTCAGATAACGTAGAATTCCAATGAACGGAGGGGATTTGACATTAAACATAAAATGCTACAATTTACAAGGCCAACTTAACTTGAAGTCAATTAGGCGTATAAATCACTTACCGACAACTGTTTATCAAAAGTATGTAGTTGATTACTTTTAAAAATACTTAAAGGATATTGAATTTGCTCGTAGTACCTTTGTAAGGCATCGCTTATTAATCATTTTGTTTGATATGGGTAAGTCTAAAAGTGGGATGAGGGTTTATGTTTTTGACACCTCAGTAATTCTTCACGACCATAATGCCATTAACAACTTTAAGGAACATGATGTTGCTATTCCGATCACGGTATTGGAAGAGTTGGACAATTTCAAAAAGGGCAACGACAATAAAAACTTCGAAGCCAGGGAGTTCATCCGTCGCATCGATAAGCTCTCGAAGAGCCACACCCTGAAGGACTGGATTCCCTTGAATGGAAAGAGTAAGGGGAAGTTCAAAATTGTAATGACCAACGCGATCGAATTAAAAATCGATGCAGAGAAGACTTTCGGTGACAGAAAAGCCGACCATAAAATTCTGAATGCCGCCCTTACACTTCAAGCGGAAGGCAATCATGGGGAAGTGATACTGGTCACCAAGGACATTAACCTGAGAATTAAGGCGAAGGCACTCGACATCAGCGCGGAAGACTACGAAACCGGGAAAGTTAAGGACCTCAACCATCTGTATCTAGGCAAAGGCCAAATAGAGAATATTTCAGCCGAAGTGGTGAAACAAATCACTGAGAAGGGTTTTATTGAGCATGATAAGCTGGCCAAAGAGCACATGGTGGACAACCACTTTTATATTCTCAAAAATGGGAAGGCCTCAGCGCTCGCATTCTTCAACCCGGAAACAAAGCATTACGAACGAGTCAAAACCAGGGACTGCTATGGTATTAAACCGCGCAATGCGGAGCAGACCTTCGCACTTCATGCGATTCTAAATCCTGAAGTTCGGTTGGCGACCATTCAAGGCGTAGCTGGAACGGGTAAAACCTTGCTCGCCCTTGCTGGAGCCCTGGAGCAACGAAAAAAATACCGGCAGATTATTCTGGCCAGGCCCATTGTTCCGTTGAGTAACAAGGACATCGGATATCTGCCTGGGAACGTGCAGGACAAGATTGATCCCTATATGGAGCCTTTATGGGACAACCTGAATTTCATCAAGAACCAGTTTAACGATAACGACAGGAAGCACAGGGCGATTGTGGAAATGCAGAAGAACAATAAGATTGTGATCAGTCCGCTTACCTATATCAGAGGGCGAAGCATATCCAATATTATCTTTATAGTTGATGAGGCGCAGAACCTGACTCCTCACGAGGTCAAGACGATTATTACCCGGGCGGGTGAAGGCACCAAGATTATCTTTACGGGAGATGTTCACCAAATTGACTCACCTTATTTAGATGAACAAAGCAATGGCCTTACCTATATTATTGATCGACTGCGCGGAAACAAACTTTTCTCACATGTAACCCTGGAGAAGGGCGAAAGATCAGATTTGGCCAACCTCGCCAATGAATTGCTGTGAGTTCTCGATCCAAAGCATACCACTATTGCAGGCACCAGTTGAGAGAAGGGAAATCTTGGTAATGGGCCATCCTTTACCTAATGCTTATAAACAATCATTGCTACATAGGTTTCTGTGGGACCGGTAATCTGAAGGCAGTAGATTCCCTGATTGTAAGCCGAAAGGTTCAGTTTCCCGTAATGYTCGGTTCCAGTASTCATTACACGCTTAGTGAGTATTAATCTGCCCGTATGATCATATAAGTTGAGCAAGTAATTACTATTTGCCGAAAGATTAAGGTGAAACTCAAATGATCCAGTGGTGGGATTGGGAAACACACGCAAGTTACTAGCCATCTCTATTTCTTCAATTGACACTGTACTTTGGACCAGAAAGGAGTCAGAAATAGCCATGCAACCGTTGTTATCGGTAATCTCTACCAGGTAATAACCATCTGTAGCAGCAACGTAGAACTGGTTCACTGCTGCTACAATCAAGGAGTCATTATAAAACCACTGATAGTATACAGATTGAGTAGAAGTAAGCACGCCACCAATAGCGGCAATTATGGGCTTACCAGGAAGCGAATTAATCGTCAAATTCGTGCTGATTACGCTGTCACAACTATCCAAGGCGCTATAGACTTCATGGTATATTCCTGCGCTAATTTGAAATCCACCGCCTAAAAAGATGCTATCTCCCTCGCAAATACTGGCATCTACCTCCACGGTATCGACCAAACGGACGAGTAACGTTGTTGTGTTGATGCTGTCACAGCCATTTGTAGTAAAAGAAGAATCAATATAAATTCCAGCGGATGCCTCATAAGCACTGCCAATCAGAACACTATCTCCCAAACAAATTTCGATTGAATCACTTATGCTATAGGCCAAATTTACTGTGAGATTCATGCTATCGCTTGTTGAGCAATTATTGGAATCCGTCACCGTAACAATATATAGACCAGACTGTTCCGCATTGAATACTTGTGTAGTTGTGCTGTCTTGCCAAATGAAAGACATTCCAGAATTCCCTGCATCTAACAAAAGTGTATCCCGTTGACAAATAGCGGTATCACCTCCCAATGCTACAGTGACACTTGAAGGTTGTACCCAGATACATGAAAAAGTACTGCACCCCAAAGAGTCACAGGCCTGCACACAAATACTATCCGCATCGTTACCCGGAATTACATTTATGACCGTATCCCCCTGTCCTGATTGGATGATCCAATCAGAAGGCACCGTCCAATTATACGAGGTAGCATTTGGAAGGGAAGCTATGCTGTAGCTAAACGGTGTGCTGTCACAAGGACTTGGGTTACCATTAATTATTCCAGGTGAAGCAACATTCATTGTGTCCTGATAGGTAATGGTGACAATGGCCCTGGCCACACAGACCGAATCATTGGAACTAACAACCACGCACATTGTATTCATTCCACCATAAACATAAGAAGGAAATGTTGTAAAATTTCGAAATACTGAGGTACTAATGCAGCTGCCACAAGCACAGGCTTTTCCATTTCTCTGCACTGTACCAATAACAACTCCATTCAACTCCAAATCAAAACTCGACGCACTAGAATTACAATCGACCCAAGACAAAACTATACCCACAGAAGACACATAGCTTCCAGAAGGGACGCAATCAAAATAGGTCTTACATCCATTATCCCACACACCCATACCATTACTACATGCATAGTTGCCAGTAGGCCCACCGCAGATGCTACACCATGCATCACTCCAATTGAGAAATTGAACACACGATGCTTGCGACATGACATTGTTACAGGCCAGGAGGCTAACAAAAAAAACAACCCAACGCATTCTGCGTTTCAAATCAAGTATCAAGGATGAAAAGGTTAGTGGTTAGTGGTTAGTGGTTAGTGGTTAGTGGTTAGTGGTTAGTGGTTAGTGGTTAGTGGTTAGTGGTTAGTGGTTAGTGGTT
>JAESRW010000262.1 GCA_016764395.1 Flavobacteriales bacterium | reverse complement strand
TTTTTCGTTTTAATGATCTTGGCCGGATTGTCTTTACCTATTGAGAAGAGGATAATGTTTCTGTGGGTAATAAAAAGGCCCTTAAAGGATGCTGTTGGAAGAGGGACAATGTTAAATATGGGTTCAGGTTGCGGCAGGCCCGTATGCTCCCGGGCGAGGTTGTCTTTAACGTGTTGGCCGAGATCACCGGTCCAATATACTGGATCCATCACGACCACTACTTCCCCGGCCTTTCCGGTAGAGCCGGGCAACATCTTTGTGGTTTCTTCTACACAGCCAACAAAAGTTCCGATGATGGCGAAACAAAGCCAGGTGGTGATAATTCTGATTTTTGAATGCATTCTATAGCTAATTAAGCACGTATCTACAGCTGCAATAATTGATCCATTCAGCCCCGCGAATATCGGGACATTTGGGTATCAACCAGAATTTTGTGAGATTTTAATTTTCATTCCAGGTTTCAATCTCTTGGCATTGTCAATCTTGTTCAATTTCTTGATTTGTGTGATGGTCACCCCGTCGTATAGCTTGGCGATATCCCAAAGCGTGTCGCCTGATTGAATCACATGATAGCGATAATTGCCGTCTTTGTTTTCCTGCTTCTTGGGAGGCGTTTTTGCCACAATGGGTTGCTTCGAACGAGTGACCGGCTTACCGGTGTAAATGGCCAGTTTCTGCCCAACATAAATCCTCGATGTAGACATGTTGTTCCAGTTTTTTACATCCGAAACCCGAACCCGATATTTCTGCGCTATCAGCCCAAGCACCTCGCCATTTCTCACCGTATGGGTGATTCTGGTCTCTTGCATGAATTCCTTTTGCTTTTTTAAAGCGACTGCCTTCTTGGTGCTGTCTATTCGCTCTTGGTCTGTTTTGTATGCGTAGATAGACTGCTCATTATTGATGAATGCCCCTATCATGGTGGTCGGCAGGGTTAACGTGTAGGTTTCGCCCTCTATTCCGGGGATAACCCCAAGCTTATATTGAGGGTTTAAATATTTGATCTCTTCCATAGAAAGCCCCAGCACCGCCTCGATGTGCTCAAATTTCACCTTCGTTCTCACAACTACAGTGTCTTTCTCAAAATTCTGGTAACGGGGTGCGGTTGGATAGATATTGTGTTCAGTCGCATATTCCATAATGTAGTTTACTGCGATGAAGGCAGGAACATATCCTCGTGTCTCCCTTGGAAGGTACTTCCATAATTCCCAATAATCTTTCTTTCCTCCTGACCGACGAATGGCTTTATTGACCCTTCCCGGCCCACAATTATATGCGGCAAGAGCCAGGTCCCAATTGTCGTATATCCCATGTAAGAATTTAAGATACTCGCAGGCAGCAACCGTCGATTTATAGGGATCGTATCGATCATCAATATAACTTGTTACATTCAGGCCATAGAGCTTTCCTGTTCTGTACATAAATTGCCACAGCCCTTTGGCACCTGCACGTGATCCTGCCGATGGATTTAGGGCAGATTCCACGATTGCCAAATACTTCAATTCAAGCGGCATGTCGTATTTATCAAGAGTCTCCTCAAACAGAGGGAAATACAATTCCGCCAAGCCTAGCATTCTTGAAACTTGATCTCGTCTCCTCAATGAATAGAGCTCGATAAACTTGTGTACCGGGGTGTTATAAGTGAGTGAAAAAGGCGTTTGTTGGTCCAGGTAGTCGAGCCGTTGAGCATATTCCGTTTTTGAATACATGGGCTCCAGGTCACCACAAAATTCGTAGGTGTTGAGTTCTGCTGAGTTGGTATCCAGGCAAGAATTGACAACATAGAGCTCATTGATCATGCTGTCAATCATCACTAAAACTTCGTCATCATCTACGAAAGTGAACTTTGTTTCTTGAAAAGCGCCTTTATCTTTTGGGGGCGTAAGTTTGGAAGGAGTCTCTTCAACAACCACGGCCTCTTTCTCAGTGTTGTTGGCTCTTTCCGCTGCTTTCTCTACCGTGTCTTTTGGTTGTGGGAGAGGTTGGGAGGTGACCACCTCCTCTTTAATGGCACTGTCGGTTACGAGGGAGATTTTGATCAGCGTATCTCTACTCAAGGAATCCGCTTGATTGTGGCCGTTCTTCTCTAGTCCAACAGTCACATTGTGTTCTGCAACTACGATCGTGTTGGCAAGCATTACCATACAGGCAATGAAGCCCCATATTTGCAGTACTTTATGGGTCATTAATTCAANGGTTTTTGGGACGTATACGTAGTTAGAACGGCTTTATTGCACATATAGTTGCACTATTMAKTGTCAAAGTTCTAACAAAAGGGCCGTRCATCGGTTGGTRCAASKGAAACTTTTCAACGTCSAAATGTTSATACTGATCWGGAGTTTTTWAAATTGACAAGTATGGAGWRGTGAAAAAAATACGTACRAATCATGTATCTGTTCCAWGGMGGAATTGCCMAWAWWYTARKCTAAATYSATGATCTRCTKRCCCRTGAGYCTYTTGGGYCTTRGCCATCARYACAYSCATTTCAAAGAATCAGCKCAAGAWAACCATCAGGAAMWGAGCGTTTCTGGGTKGAARARCGGARGACAGGACGCGAGCAGTTTGTTGTAAAGTAGGTAGAATTGAAGATTGTAAGTGTCAAATGGAAAATTTNAACATGCACCATTTTRCATCTTCAATKTGACATTTGTAGGATACGGCACGCGCTAGTAGCAGATGCTCTCACTGCTTCCCTCCTGTCTTCCGCAACAACACCTTCCAGTTCAGATTAAAGCAAGAGGTGCACAGGTCTGCTTGTGTTTTAGCCATTTCTAGAGTGGGGGCAGCGTTAAAAATGATAACCACAGAGCACACAGAGTTTGCACGGAGTTCACAAAGTGTGATTTAATTTGTCAAATCTCTGTGCTCTCTGTGCCTTCTTAGTGCCCTCCGTGGTTAATACATTGACATGATTTTAGGTGCTGTATGCTCCAATAAATTACACCAAAATACCACCTCACCAACTGTTCAATAAACAGCCTTGCAACACCCAATTCAAAGAATCAGCGCAAGAAGACCATCAGGAACAGCGAGTGATACAATAGGAGCTGTCATCTGAGAAGCAGCAAAGATACTTTGCCACTGGTTGAAAAAAGCAGATACGGGAGTACTGCGTCCGACAAGCTACACCCAAGAGGTGAAATTGCCCGGGCCTATTCCCGGGATGAAATCGTTTTGTTAGGGTTATGTGTCAGTGCTTACTGAACAATCACCTTTTTAGTGGCAACCATTCCGTCACGTAGTACCTGAACATAGTACATACCTGCAGGAACGCTGCCCAGGTTAATGGCCACTTTTAATTTGCCTGTACCTGGAATCTGCTCGCTGCTCAACAAGACCCCATTCATATTGAAAATTCTGAGATATTGAGTTGAGCTGTTTCCTTCTAAATCCATGACCAAATCAAATTTTCCACCATTCGGATTTGGATAAACACCCAATTGAAATAGGTCAGGCGATATTGTCCTAATATCTGTTGTTGTATAGCACAGCACTTTAGCCTTAGCGGTGATAGAAGACTCCATGCTTGCTGCTGCTGCCGCTACACCACCCGCACCGGCCAAAAGGCCAGAAAGAGGAACTGCTGTAGAGGTATCAACTTCGATGGTCTGTGCTGAGTTAACATTACACTTGCTGTCGCCAGTAACATCTGTTCTTATGAGATAATACTCCCAGAATCCAGCTTTTACACTCTTGTCGAAACTCTGAGAATTACCTGCAATGATCAGGTCACCAGAGCCATTCTCCTTAATTGCCCAGGCCCTATCGGCAAAAGTGCCGCCATACGTTCTTGACCAGGTTTGAGCTCCTGCGCTGTTGGTTTTAATGAGGTAAACATCATCACCCTGACTCTGATTGTTGAAACTCTTGGAGTATCCAATAATGGCATACCCTCCATCTGTTGTTTCAATAATATCATTGCCAAAGTCATCGGCTGTTCCGCCGAAGGCTTTCGTCGTAGAAGGGTTACCGGAACCATCCGTCAACACAAAATATACATCATTTGCGCCACTGCCATAGCTTTGGGTGTTACCAGTCATCGCGAAGCCATTCGTAGTTTCGATAACGCCCCAAATCGCTTCATCGTTGCCGCCTCCCATTACTTTGTTCCAGGTGCTTGTTCCTGTCGCATTCGTTTTGATAAGATATGCATCTGATTTACCGGCTCCAAAGCTGAACGTATAGCCGCCGATGATGAATCCACCATCAGCAGTTTGTTTGACGTCATATGCATAATCAAAATCAGTACCGCCATAGGTTTTTGTCCATTGTATCACCCCATTCGCGTCAATATTAACCAAGTACACATCGGTTTCTCCTGCACCAAAACTGTTGGTTCCACCAGCGATTACATAACCACCTCCAGATAATTCATCAAYGGCGTAWGCKCGCTCATCACCTGATCCACCGTAAGTTTGGGTCCATTCGATGGCACCGGCCGCATCTGTTTTTACCACATACATGTCRAAGCTGCCAGATCCRAATGAAGCGGTGTARCCGGCCAGGATGTATCCGCCATCAGAAGTTTGCATGGCTGMRTTGGCACCATCATCGGCAGCGCCACCATAGCTTTTTGCCCAGGCGAAGTTTCCATTAATGTCTGTRTTGACCAGGAACATATCTGAGCCTCCYGCTCCAAAGCTCTCKGAAATACCGGCTACAATATGGCCTCCTCCWGATAGAATRTACACGTCTCGAACCAAGTCRTCAGCAGCGCCCTCATAGGTGTTTTCAAATACGCCAATACTCATATCTCCTACTGAAATATCAAGGGTTGAAGAGCATCCGTTGACGTCTGTTACTTCTATTTGATAGGCTCCAGAAGTCAGGGTAAATGCGGTGTCCGTAGTTTGTGCTGAACCGTCATCCCAAAGAAAAGCAAAGGGTGCATTCCCTCCAGAAACGGTCACCCAAGCTTGTCCTACACCACCTCCCAGGTCAGGAGAGCTACTTCCTGTTAGCGTTATATCATCAGGTTCTGTCACCGTTGCCGTATCAGTGATCGAACAGCCATTATCGTCAGTAATGTTCACGGTATAGGTACCCGCTATAAGGCCCGAAGTGTCCTGTAAAACAGATCCGTCAACCCACAAGTATGAAAATGGTGCAGTTCCTCCAAATACGTTTAAGTTGATGGCCCCATCAACGGACGTAAAACAACTGGAAGGCGTTTCACTCACCGTTGAATTTAATGCAGCTGCAGGTTGTGAAACAACAACCGTTTCAATAACGCTACATCCGTTGCCATCGGTGATAATCAAATCGTAACTACCTGCACACAAATTACTAACCGTGGAGTTACAGGTGTTTAGAGAAGGCCAGCAAAATAGATATGGAGTGATACCTCCACTCGCAGCAGCACTGATGGCCCCATCACAATCCCCGAAGCAGTCGACGTTCGTGATGTTAAGCGTAGAAGTTAAAGGAGCCAGCGCTGGGAAGGTTACTGAAGCACTAGATGAGCAGCCGGTTAAATCAGTTACTGTTCCGGTATAGGTGTTTCCTCCACATAGGTTCGAAGCCGTAACGCCATTCTGTGATCCTGGATCATCCCATGAATAGGTGACAGTTCCAAAAGCTCCTGTCACTGCAAGTGTTGCGGAGCCGTCACAGATGCCTCCACAAACTGGGGCTGAACTGGATGACATAGAAGCGATAATTCCGATACAAATGTTATCAGAAACTGAACAACCTGCGCTATCGGTTACGACCACTGAATAGCACCCAGAACTTARGTTTGTTGCCATTGCATTTGTTTGAGCAGCAGGATCGTCCCAGAGATAMGTTAATGGTCCAGCWCCACCTGTGACRCTGGCAGTAGCCGTTGCTGAWGARTCCGTGTTACASGCCACTAAAAKGTTTGAGGAYACCGTTAAGACAATGGCTGCCGGTTCATTAACGGTAAATGAAATCGAAGTAGAACAACCTACWGAGTCAGTTACSATACAGGTATASGTTCCTCCATTMACRCCACTCATCACWGCACTCGTTTGGGCAGCRGGATCGTCCCAKAGGTAAACAAATGGKCCGGTACCACCGGTTGCCGCAACTGTTGCTGATCCATTTCCATCACCATTACARGCWAYATGGKTAGARTCTGAGATTACAAGTRCGATTGCAGTWGGTTCAAGAATRGTAACYGTAGCYGAATCTATACAGCCGAAWCCGTCTGTAACAACAACYTGKAAGGTTCCGCCAGAAAGGKTWACCGCAGTAGCAGTTGCCTGGSTCATTGGGTCGTTCCACGCGTAGGTATAATTTAAGGTTCCGCCTGTCGCAACWGCAGTGGCCGTTCCAGAAGAATCTCCATTACAAAYATTGTTGGCAGAGCCCGTTATGGCTATTGAATAACCGTCTCTGGATATGGCTGAAGGACTTGATACAGCCGTTCCGACTGCTCCTACAATGGAATTCATAACAGTCGTTACGTTCAGCAKGCCAATGCTCTGARCTGCTGAAGTTGTTACCGTTGCTACACTGGATTGATAGCAAGCACCGGAACTCGCATTAGAGTCTGTGTGGAGCAGATAGTAATCTGCATCACCACCAGATAAACTGAAGGAGTATCCGCCAAGAACATAGCCTCCGTCAGCTTTTAATTCGAGAGAGGATGCAACATCACCAGAGACTCCCCCATAGGCCATTGACCATAACAGCGTGCCTGCTGAATCAACTGCTAATCCGTAAGCATCGCCATTGATKGTTCCAAAACTAAATGTAAAGCCGCTAATAAGATAAGAGGTGTCGGCTGTTTCCTGAATGGATAAGCCAACGTCAGAAAGCGCTCCACCATAGGCACGGGTCCACAAGGTATCGCCCATCATATCGGTTTTTACCAGATAGACATCAAAATCGCCGGCACCAAAGCTATTGGTCCAACCAGCAAAAGCATAACCTCCATCCATAGTTTGCTGAACTTTCCAACCTGCATCTGATCCCAACGAGCCATACGTTCTGGTCCAGGTTGTATCACCCATAGAGTCAGTTTTAAAGAGAAGGGCATCACCACCACCGACCTGGAAGGTTTCACCTGTAAAGGCGTATCCACTGTCACTAGTTTGAATAATCGAGTAGGCATAATCATTTCCTCCTGAACCGTAGGTTTTGGTCCAAAGGGTATCTCCCATGGCGTCTGTTTTGATTACATAAATGTCTTCTGCTCCAGTTCCAAAACTACCGGTGTAACCGGCCAAAATATAGCCACCGTCAAAAGTCTCCCGAACTGAATATCCAACGTCAATTCCAGCTCCACCGTAGGTCCTGGTCCACATGGTGTCTCCTACAGAATTGGTCTTGATTAGAAAGATATCTTCAACACCGGCTCCTGAACTACTGGTTTCTCCAACGATGATATATCCATTATCAGATGTTGCTTGCACCTCATACCCAATATCATTCGCAACACCACCATATGTTTTACTCCATTCAATTGCGCCATTGGCATTCGTCTTGACCAGATAAACATCCTTTGCTCCGGCACCAAAGCCATCAGTTGAGCCCACTATGATCTGGCCACTGTCAGCAGTCATTTGAGCATAATTGGAAATTTCATCTCCAGCAGTTCCTCCAATTACTTTTTGAAACATTGTCTGAGCCATAGCTTGGTGGCTACACAAAACGGAAACCAAGAAAAGGGATATGAGACAGCCTACTTTTTTCATACAGATATGATTATTTAAATAACAGTTCTTTTAGACCCATTTTTGAGGATTACAATAATACAAATAAATTTGGATTGATTCTGATTATGGCCAGAAGGCAGCGGAATCAAAACACCCAACTAATTGTTGAGGATTTCTTTTGAAAATGCGAGGAGTGAAGCTTCTTCGAATTTATTGCCAATTAGCTGAATTCCAAAGGGAAGGCCATTGCTGTGCATTCCCACTGGAAGTGAAATGGCCGGTAAGCCTGTAAGATTTGCCTGTACGGTGAAGATGTCTTCAAGATACATGGCAATAGGGTCGTCCATATTCTGGCCAATAACCGGAGCTGTTCTTGGGGTGGTGGGCATAAGTATGAAGTCGTACTCCTTCAATATCTTATCCGTTTCTTCCTGAATAATTCTCCTGATCTTTTGGGCCTTTGAGTAGTATGCATCAAAATATCCCGAGCTGAGAACAAACGTTCCCAACATGATGCGCCTTTTGACTTCTGTTCCAAAGCCTTCGGTACGTGACTGTTTATACGTGTCATCCAACGAGGTATTGTCTTTGCTGCGATGCCCGTAGTGAATGCCGTCATATCGGGCAAGATTGGAGGATGCCTCCGCCGTGGTAAGGACATAATAAGCGGGAACCAAAAAGTCGAGATAGGGGAAATCTACTGGTTCTACCGCATGGCCTGCTGCTTTCCATTTGTTAATTTGATCCCAAACTCCATCCCTTATTTCCGGATCCAATCCATCTGCGTTAAGACAGTCTGTGAGAAAGCCAATCTTTCGCTTTCCCGAAGACTGCAGTTGTTTTGAATAGGGAGGGACCGTGGTAGAAGAGGCGGTGCTATCGTAGTCGTCTTTTCCTGCGATTACTTCCATGATTAAAGCCGCATCTTCAATGGAGGTTGTAATGGGCCCAACCTGGTCAAAGGATGAGGCGTAGGCAATGATGCCATGCCTGGAAACACGGCCATATGTTGGTTTCAGGCCCACGACATCACAGAGCGCTGCTGGTTGCCTGATTGAGCCTCCAGTGTCGGTGCCCAGTGCTGCCTGGCACAGACCAGCTTT
>JAESRW010000261.1 GCA_016764395.1 Flavobacteriales bacterium | reverse complement strand
GGCGGGAGTTGGAAACATGATCTGAGAAGATGCGTGCGCCAGTTCTCGACCCTACCTGTGAGAGGCTTGGGCTGAAATGCTCTTGCCTACTTGACGAGATCACCGAAAAACAAGAAGTTAGGCGTTGCGTCTTTTAGTCACCGTAGCTTCAGCGAAGGAGACCTCGCTACGCCTAAGTATGCGGCGCGCAGTACTGCTTGGAAGTTTACACTATCCCCTCCCACATTAGCCAGCGCATCCTTTTGCTTGTTCTTTCCTAAGAAGGCATCTAACATAGTATACATTGTATCCTGGGTTAAGCACAGCATCTTTTAGCCCTCCGACTTGTCCGCCGAATCGACAGCGATGGAGGGAGCTTAAGCGAAGGAGGCTTTTATCCGCCGAACGGGGTTCATAATATTTTTATAATAATTCTTACCCAACTGTAACACGCACCATTTTAATGTGTCTAACTAATATAAACACATAAAACACAAGAACAATGGAACATAAAATGTTAGAAAAAGACTTCGATGTACAAAGCATCGGAATCAATGAGAATCATAGAAAGGTATTTGAATATATAGCAAATCCAGAAAATTTACCTTCTTGGACCAAAGCATTCTCAAGAGCAGATAGTACCTCTGCTACAATGGTTACGCCCAATGGTGAGTTGAACATAGCAATGAAAACGGAAGTCTCTCAGGACTCAGGAACTGTTGATTGGATCATGACAATGCCAGACGGAAGTGTAGGCAAGGCGCATTCAAGAATAAGTGAAAATGGTAAATCATGCATTTACACGTTTGTTTTACTAGCGCCCCCCGTTCCTTTGGAGGAACTAGAAGGCGCTTTGTCTGCCCAAAAATTAATGCTGGCAGAGGAATTGGTGGCTTTAAAAAATATACTGGAGGCAAAATAAGTTAATTAACCAGGTACAGGCATACAACCTGTACTTGGTTATTATGACGAACACGAGCGTGGAAAGTGATATGAGTGGCGCATTTATAGAAAAGCATATTGAAGAGGACGATCAGCTGCTGATACAGAAAGCGCTGAAAGGCAATAAGGCTGCCCTTGAAGATCTCATCAAAAAACACCAAAATTGGATTTATAACGTGTCACTGGCCATGGTCAGTGACAGCGATGATGCGTCCGACATTACGCAAGAGGTTTTAATCAAGGTGATTACCAAATTGGGAACCTTTAAAAGTGAAAGCAATTTTAGAACCTGGTTGTATCGTATTGTTAAAAATCATTTTCTCAATATGAAAAGGAGCAAATACGAAACGCAACCCATGTCTTTTGATGATTTTGGAGAAGGACTTGATTCCATAGCCAATGAGTCCCTGTCTAATTACAAATTTGAAATCGAGGAGAACGTGCTCGTGGAAGAGGCTAAAATAAGTTGCATGAAAGGCATGCTCCTATGCCTGGATCGGGAACAGCGGTTCATCTATATTATCGGGGAGCTTTTTGAGTTTTCTGACATGCTATGCAGTGAAGTAATGGGGATTACCAGAGCCAATTTTAGGGTGAAACTGCATAGGGCCAAGCAGCAGCTCTATAACTTTATGAATAACAAATGTGGGTTGGTCAACCTAAACAATCCATGTCGGTGCGCTAAAAAGACAGCCGGATTTATCAAATTAGGCTATGTGGACCCCGTCAATATTCATTTTCAAAAAGAGCGAATTTCAACCATTGAGAAGGTAGCATACAAAAAAGTGAGCACCTACGAAAATGAAGGGATCGGTGCTTATCAAAAGCTATTTCGAAATCATCCTTTTGTACAAAGCCCAGACAGTTTGAAAACGATCAAGAAGTTATTATCATCCAAATCAATCAAAGAGGCCTTTAATTTGGATTAGAGACTATGAAGATTGGTGATTTTTGGCTAAATTGAATCATGGAATTAAAACCCATTAAAAACGAAAAAGACTATCAACTTGCTCTTGAGCGATTAAATTTAATATTTGATGCTCCTGTAAAATCCAAATTAGGCGATGAGGCTGAGCTATTATCCTCAATGATTGATAATTATGAAAATGAGCACTATGCTATTGAGGCGCCGGATCCTGTTGAGGCAATTAAAATTAGATTGGAGGATCGGGGTCTACAGTAAAATGTCTTGATCGGAGATATTAGAGAGAAAGGGAAAATTTGTGGAATCTTGAATAAGAAAAGAAAACTCAGCCTCAATATGATCAGAAGGTTGACCGATAAGCTTCAATTGTCGGCATCCATTCTGATTCAGGATTATGAGCTCCGGTAGAATAGGACCTATATTAACAGCTCATGATTGGTCAAAAGATTGGACTAGTGTTAACCACAGAGTTCACAAAGAAGGCTCAAAGTTCACAGAGAATGATGTTGTGATGAGGTATTGAATTAAGCGGTAATAAAAAGCACTCTGAGACCTCTGTGCAAACCTCCGTGCCCTCTGTGGTTGAATGCTAGGATTCTACGGGCTCCCAAAAAAGTGATTTTTCAACATATGAGTGAGATCCATTCAGCGTACAGTAATGGAGGAGAGATCAATCGACTGGATATCTGATACTGCTGGCAATTGAAGAGTTGGCAAAAGATGCATTGGTTAGCGGCCACTTCTACCCAGGAGACTTATTAAGTACTGTTACGAGCGTAAAGAAAGAATTTTGGCTTGACAACGCGAGGTATCAGGATGAAATCAACGCAATAATAGAACGGAACAAAGTTCGAATAAGCGAAGAAGGATTGACCATTGAACAAATTGCCTAGAGAGCTGTAAAACGCGCAGATGGGGTGTTGATAAGAGTATGGATTCTAGCGCACCTCCAACCGAAACCCCTCACCGTGAATGTTATTGATCTTAACATTTGGATCCTGAGATAGATATTTACGGAGTCTGGAGATGAACACATCCATACTGCGCCCGGAGAAATAATCATCGTTGCCCCATACTACGTTAAGCAGTATTTCGCGGGTAAGGAGCTTATTTTGGTTCATGCTCAATATTTTGAGCACATCGGCCTCTTTWCGGGTCAGCTTGCGATCTTCATGWGGGCCYTTTAGTTGCAGGTCCYTATAGRTYAGYTCATACTGGCCAATTATAAAATTATCCCTGCTCGACTCKCCTTCTTCYTCAGACCTCGTTCGCCTCAGAATGGCCTTAATTCTCATTGAGAGYTCTTCRATRCTGAARGGTTTGATCACRTAGTCATCKGCWCCATGCATRAAACCCTTRATCACATCTTCCTTKAGCGATTTGGCGGTTAAGAATATGATWGGCATRTTTTCATCCAAATTGCGGATGTCCTTSGCCAGRGAAAAYCCRTCYTTTTTGGGCATCATAATATCSAGCACRCAGATATCRTAAGTTGTYTTTTGGAATTGCTGAATTCCATGAATRCCATCTGTGCAWAGCGTCACGTCAAATCCTTCTCCTTCCAGACTGTCCTTCACCACATATCCAAGATTGGGGTCGTCCTCTGCAATTAGAATCTTGATTTTTTCTTTGGCCTTTGTCATGAACTGGTGATTTTGTAGGTTTTGGATCTATCGTACATACTCAGCAAGTGATGAACGCGTGATGGAATATTGGAGAACTGGAGAACTGGAGAACTGGAATATTGGAATATTGGAATATTGGAATAGTGGAATAGTGGGGTTGTGGGTACTGGAACATTGGAATTGTGGAACGATGGGACACTGAAAGATTAGGATTTTGGAACACCGCGATATTGACAAATTGGAATATTGGAACCTTGACTCTTTGACTCTTTGACTCTTTGACTCTTTGACTCTTTGACTCTTTGAAACTAATTATGCACTTCGTCTTCAATAAATTTATGGATCAGACGCCTCTCAAAAACAACATTGTTCCACCTTTACAATCTTCCAACCTTCTAACTGAACATCCTTCCAATCTTCCAACCTTCCAACCTTCCAACTGAACATCCATCCACCCTGCCGCCTCAACCTGCCGCCTGATGTGGTAAAAATACAGTAAAAACACTGCCATTGTTAATTTCGCTCTCAACGCATACAGTCCCCGCATGGGCATCCACAATTGCTTTCACGTAGTTCAGGCCGAGTCCAAATCCCTTCACATCGTGTACATCACCAGTAGGAGCCCGGTAAAACCGGTCGAAAATATGTTTGACTACTTCTGGTTTCATCCCCATTCCTTTATCCTCCACCACCAGGTTGATTCCACCTTCGCTATTGGTGGTCCTAATCAGCACTTCGGGATTGGCGACAGAGTACTTCAAAGCATTATCCAGTAAATTGAGAATAACATTCTGAATGTGTTCCCAATCTCCTTGTACCAAAGAATTCTCCGCACCTGCCTCAAAGACAAGAGATCCATGTTGCTTTCTCACCTTCAGGCGCAGTTTCTCCACGGAAACCTCAATGAGCTTGTGAATATTAATCAACTGCCTGTTGAGTTCAAAGGTCCCCCTTTCAAGCATGGCCATTTGCAATACCTTTTCCACTTGGTTCTTGAGTCTCTCGTTCTCCTCACTGATTATGGAAGCATAGCGTTTGATTTTCTCTGTGTCACCGTGTGTGCTGGGCTTTAATAAAACCTCGCTGGAAAGCGCTATCGTGGAAATGGGCGTCTTTAGCTCATGGGTCATATTGTTGATGAAGTCAGTTTTCATTTCGGTGATCTGCTTTTGCCTGATAATGGAGAATATGGTATAAGAAAAAGTAAGAATCGTAATCAGTAGCAATAAAGCACTTGTGATGAGCCATTGACTCATCTCGCTAATCATAAATCCATCAAGTTTGGGGAAGTGGACCCATATGCTGGCGCTGGCCCGGTCAAATTCAATCTCTTTAATCACCTTGGCCTTAGGGTTAGTGGAACTTACCTGATCGACAACAGCTCTGCTATGCACGACTGAATCACTAAAACAATCGTAAATACCATATTCATAATCAGTGCTTATATTTTGATATTTAAACTCGTAGCTTAGTAATTTGCCCAGTAAGAAGGAGTCAATATCCGTATCCACATTACACACAAAGAAAAGCGGTCCTGTTTTGACGATTGGTTCAATATGGGTTGAGGAGTCTTTGTTATAGATCAGGATCTGTTCTGCAGTAGTTCGAATGGCCTCTTTAACTCGGTTGTCGAAGCTCACCTCTTGCAATCGTACGGATTTACGAATCCAAAATAGCTGTGTGACCACAATTCCGGCCAGGGAAAGTGATGCAAAAAGCACAATGAGTTGGATGGTTCGTTTTTTCATTACCGGTAAATACCAATACCATTCAATACGAATGTACGAATGAAACGGATTCAACCATCAAGTACTTATTCGTACGAACGTATTGATTGGTAGTAGTAACCTTCATTTCCGTCGATTAGTGTTCTTTTGATGCCTAAATCTAGGCTCTTTCAGAGGTACTACGAAACATTTAACAGATAGTTAACACATATTCACACATCGTTAACACGGGCCGCTAGCATCGGAGCGTATGTTTGTCAAGGCCAATTAAATCCCCTTGTTCCGAAATTTTTTCGGACAGAAAGCCAACAGTTGGAATCATTATTAATCATAAACTAAATTACCATGAAAAACGCTATACTGTTAACCTTGTTATGCTCCACTACAGGAGCGATGTCTCAAAATACCAATCCTGTTCATGTATCGTCCGGGTCTTCCATAGCTTCGGAGGCTGAAATGACCTTTGAAGCGAAGGAGCATGATTTTGGAAATATCACGCAAAATGTACCGGTCATGGCCACGTATAAATTTAAGAATACAGGATCCAAACCCATCATTATCAGCAAAGTGAAAAAAACCTGTGGCTGCACGGTTCCGAAATGGCCCGAACAACCCATCATGCCAGGAGAAGAAGCGGTGATTGAGGCGGAGTATAACGCGAAGAATCCAGGTGCATTTAACAAAACGATCACTGTTGTTTCAAATGCAGCCGAAAATTATATTTATCTTCGGTTAAAGGGTAAAGTAATGGCCCCTGAAACAACCTCTGAAGAATAATGAAAAGATTAGAGTTCGTTAGAAAAGTGGCCCTTGGTGCTGGTTACGTTGCAGTAGCTGGATGCATTGGCGCCTGCAGTCATAAAACGGCTAAAACAGAGCAGCCGGCTAAGGCCAGTGCTGGCCCAAAAGCGGAACCGGTACTCGGATTTTCCATTGATCTCAACGAGCCTAAATACGCGGTGTTGGATAAGCCAGGTGAGTACGCCTACTATAAGAAGGTGATCATAGTTAGAACCAACAAGGGTGAACTGGTAGCCTTCGACAAGAAATGCCCGCATCAGGGTGGCCGCCTATATTACCAAAAAGAAACGAATTTGTTCAAGTGTCGGAGACACGGGTCGCTATTTTCTTCGGAAGGAGCGCTGCGTAAAGGACCGGCCAAGAAAAACATGACAGCTCACAATTTAGCCAAGAAGGATGGTGCGCTAACCATTACACCGAAAGGGTAGGTCCTCAGCGTACAAGGAGTGAGCTAGATATAATACGAAATATATGAAGGCTCATGCTACGCTTACCGGGGTGCTGTTACTCCTGGTTTCCACTTACACTTGTGCTCAAACCAAAATGATTGCCCACCTTAGCCATAGTGGGAATGTGAATACATTCTCATTTAATGGTGAAGGTAATTTTGGACTCAGAGAACCCAGGCTTCAAGAGATTGTTAAGATTTCAGATACCGCTGTTGTGGCGATGTTTGACTTTTCCTACTCTGGATCACGGCGGGACACGTTGCTGAATCATGCCTTGTTCAGCAATCCAGCCATTTCTGTGGACAGTCTACGTCGATTGTGGCCCTCGGTGGACTTTGTCGGGTTTGAGGATACCTTTCAACCAAACGATAAAAAGAAGCAGCATGAACATGTTCTTCCAAACAGGCCTAATGGCAATAATCAACACAACGGCATACCCATCTTGGCCCTGAGTATTTCAATATTGATGGTGCTATTAGCATTTGCTTCTTCGAGATCGGAGGTGAAGGAACTTAATATTTCCTAGCGTGGATAAGCTTGCCAACGCCGGTAAGCTTAGGAAGACTTTGAAACTTCTAGGCTTTTGGGTGGTCTTCTGGTTTGTATTCCTGTTCATCATTTCGCTGCAATTTGACTACGCTGTATTGCCCAATATCGGAAAAATCACAGCACCTGTGTTTCGGGGGATAGGGGAATGGTTAGGGTACTCATCTGAATATGGTTTGGTATCAGATTCAAGAGAAATGTACCAACACACCTTACTCCTAATTCCTTTATCGGTCTTAATTGCGATGTTTAGCTTTTGGTTAGACCAGGGCGGCGTGTATCATGAACGTATGAAATATTGGTTTCACGTGGGGGGCGCCTACTTCCTGGCTTTGCAGTTGTTCAAATATGGATTTGATAAATTGTTCAAACACCAGTTCTATCTACCGGAGCCCAATACATTATTCACGCCGCTGGGTTATCTATCCAAAGACATTTTATACTGGAGTACTATGGGCGCTTCTTACTCCTATAATGTCTTTATGGGGCTACTGGAAATAATTCCAGCGATCATGCTCTTGTTTAGACCTACCCGATTAGTAGGTACCTTAAGTACAGTGGCGGTAATGCTCAACGTGCTCATGGTGAATATTGGGTTCGACATTTCCGTGAAACTCTACTCCGCATTTTTACTTTTTCTTGGGATGCTCCTGGTCGTTCCCAGTATTAAAAGGCTTTACCATGTGTTGATCCTAAATCAGGCTGTTCAGCTACAATCTACCTTTTCAATTATCAAGACGCGCAACCAGGCGTTCTTGGTTTCGGTTTCTAAATCCTTGGTTGTTGGGCTCATTTTGTATGAGAGCCTGTTCATGTTCTTTAGAACAAATAACTTCAATGATGACCTGGCAGAGCGGTCATTACTTCACGGCGCGTATGATGTGCAAATATTTAAGCGCAATGGTGATACTTTGTCCCTGCATGTTGATCAGGAAAATCTGCTGAAGAGAATATTTTTCCACCGAAGTGGTTACTTCATTACTCAAACAATGAACGATCAAATGCAAGATTACCAACTCACGCTTCCCTTAGTATCTTGGCAGCTAATAGGTAGAAAAAACGAAGTTTTAAGCGTGGTGCTGGATTATCAATACGCAGTGAAGGACAGCTTGCTCAAATTGAATGGAACAATAGCAGGGGACAGCATCTCAATCGTCGCTAAAAAGGTTAACTCGAGGGGGTTGCCACTGTTTCAGGAGCAATTTAATTGGACGGTACAGGGCCATATTGAGGCGATGAATCATTATAAATAAATGCTACATTTATAAGTCCCATGAAGATTGAAAAGCCGATTATTTTTCAATTATTGCTGTGTGTTTTTATAGCATGCACAGGTTTCGCGCATCAATCTGCAGAACAATTTATTGGGAAATGGTGTTGGGAGTCTAAAGCGAATAAAAAGCACAAACCTGGGACTTTTAAAAAGTACTATTTGGAGCTTTTACCTGGTGGACTTACCTATATTGGATGGGGAGGGGATAAGAAAGGGTATTGGAGAATTGAAGGAAACGAGTTGATTCTTGGGGATCGCGGTGAGTGTTATAAGGATGCAGACGGAGAGTTTTTAAAAAAGCATGGTTTCAGGTTGGAAAAGAAGGGCAATTGGCCAAATTGTGGAATGGAAGCATGCGGCTACACCAAGACGCATACCCACCAAAATCAACAACGGATATTTGAAATCATTGAAAAAAGTGCATCCAAAATGACCATCAAATTGGTCAGGGAGAAATGGGGTGACCAGGTAACCTTGGAAATTCAAGGCAGTGATGAGCTGACGTACGTACTCCTGTAGGAGTTAAGTCCAGTTTTTGGGATTACATTTAGT
>JAESRW010000260.1 GCA_016764395.1 Flavobacteriales bacterium | reverse complement strand
TTCTCAGATTCTATAACAGTGTCAATCTATCACTGACCGGCGACGAGGTGGCTTCACTTACAATGATTCGTCATGTGAGTGTGTTTGATCTGATAGATAAGTGTGTGAGGGAGGATTTTCACCCTGCCCTCTTCCAGGTGCTGCTCTACTATTGGACCGGTTGGTTTGGTATTACAGAGGCGGTGGTCAGATTCCCATTCATTGCAACAGGTATCCTTTCCATTCTATTTTCCTACCTAATTGCTGCAAGATGGTTCAATAAAACAACGGGACTGCTGGTCGCGGCGTCAATGGCGTTTTTGATATTCCCCCTGACGCACAGTCAAATAGCCCGGCCTTATAGTCTGGGCCTCTGCTTTTCGCTGATGTCTGTCTGGTTTTGGACCCTGGTTCTCTTCAAGCCAAAGCCCTATCAAATCTGGAAGATCGCCGGATACTGCATTGCGACCGCCATGAGCATGTACACGCATTATTTTAGCTTCTTTCTGGTTATGGTGGTGGCCATTACAGGACTGTTTTTTCTCACCAAGGAGAATTATAAGCGCGTAATTTGGTGTGCGGTGATAACGTTTCTGCTTTTCTTGCCTCACTTTGACATCTCTCTTACGCATGTGCAGATTGGAGGATTTAGGGGTGGATGGTTGGGGCCACCCGATTTAAGAGGGAACTGGTTTTGGGATTACTTGCTCACTTGTTTCAATGAATCCTTGATTGTGCTGCTCGGGTTCTTCGGCATATTCTTATACTTTTTATACCGCAACTACCAGAAAATTGGACTTACCAAATTCCACTACTTTGGGGTCATCTGGTTCCTGGTCCCTTTTCTGGTGGGTTATTATTATTCTATACTGCGCTTTCCGGTATTACAGAAGTCGGTGCTGCTTTTTTCATTTCCATATATCCTGATGTTTCTCTTTTCCTTCATCCSARWWMCCCSWKGKMMMAAACNGAAAACAGSAATGCTWACACTKTTTCTYTCCCTRGGGGTRTTCAGTACYGTKGTSGCAGARAARTTTTAYCAAACSCATCACTTTGGKGTTTTRAARGACGTGGTKCARGATGCWATTCGWTATGTYRAYAMATATGGTGAKGAGAAYRTYACGAAAACKACMAACGTAGGCCTTACYTAYTTTGTAGGTTACTATATGGATAAATATGACCACCAGATAGAGTGGGAAGAGTACGCCAACGGAGAAACGGAGGAGTTTAAATACGTCAATCAGGGAAATGACCAGCTTGGCTTGTTCTCAGATATTATTTCAGACAGCGAAACCCCATATTTTTTGTATTGCTGGTCCAGTAAATACAGTCCTTCAGAAATACCCGAAATGATCAAGGAAAAGTACCCATACCTTCTGGAACAGGGCCATTACTTCAATGCAGAGAGCTATTTGTTCGCGAAAGAAAAGCCACCTGGATTTCAAGAAAGAGAAGCCGTTTTCTCAGCCAGTTGTGGTTTTGAAAACCCTGTTGAAGAATGGTCGGGAGACCTAACAGCCATCACGGAAAACGTATCCCACACGGGATCCAGGTCCTTTAAATTATCTGATAAAACGGAATTTAGCTTGGCATTTTCTGACAAGGTTAAAAACATCATGGATGCAGACCATAATGTACTGAWCACAAGCGCATGGGGTTATTTTGAGCAAAAAGATGATGAAGCGGTTATGGTGATAACCCTTTCAACGGAAGATGGGGAGGAATATGTGTGGAGAGGGATGAATTTCTCTTACTTTATTGACCAACCCCAAACCTGGACTAAAATATTTCATTCCTGGAGATTTGACTACATYAGGTCCGGTGAAGACATTGTTAAGGTGTATATCTGGMACCCAAATAAAGGTACCGTTTATGTGGATGATGTTAAGAKTCAGGTTAACGCTGGCAATCCATTGGTCTATGGCAGAAGAATCAGATCCTTTGATTGAGCTTTTATAGATTGAGGCATAATAAATAATAGAATTTCTTGTTTAATGATTCCACCGTCCTACCTAGTATCGATACTATAAACTTGGTTGCCTTGCTTCGATATAGTTTTCCGCTGATTTTTCTCTTATATGCGCTCACTTCCGTAGGGCAGGAGGTTGCTGTAGGCGACTGGCAAATTCACTTACCTTTTAACAATGCAAAAGAAGTTGTAGAGGCGGGTGACAGGATCTACTGTGCAACGGGATCTTCCATATTCTATCTGGACAAATCTGACAACTCGCTAACACGAATGTCTAAGGTCTCGGGGTTATCGGATGTTTCAGTGAACACCATCGGTTATCAGGCCCAGGGTGATATTCTTATCATAGCCTATTCTAATTCAAATATTGACTTGGTAAAAGGGGGGGTGGTTTTCAATATTCCCGATATTAAGAGGAAGAGCATTCTGGGTGACAAAAGCATCAATAGCATTACGGTGATTGGTGGGTTCGCTTACCTGTCATGCGGATTCGGCATCGTGGTTTTAGACTTGAATAAAGATGAAATCAAAGACACCTATTTTATCTCAGCGAATCAAGATCTGGTCAATCAAGTAACCATGCTAGATGATACGCTTTATGCCGCCACAGATATAGGTTTGTATAGAGCGTCATTCTCAAACGCGAATTTATCAGATTTCAACTCGTGGGCTCTTGAAACGAAAGTGGCAGTAACACCTTACAATTCCATTGTAGCCTTGAACAAAAAATTGTACATCGTTCAACCCAACAATCCAAATGATGCTACAAAGAATGATTCAATATACGTTCGAAGTTCCAGTGGTGTTTGGTCCAACTTCATTCCGGGGATAAAAGAGAATATACACAGGGTGGTGGCGAGCTACAGCCGGATTTTGGTGGTCGCCAACGGTACGGTATATAATTATAATGACGCAGGTGGTTTGCTTTCAACGTTTACCAGTCCAATAGATCCACTTCATGCGATTTTGGACGTTAATGGTAACATTTGGATTGCAGATTTCTTTGCCGGGCTCATCCAAAATAGTGCTGCATGGGGCGTTTTCCCGGGAGGCCCCGGATCCAGCAATGTATTTGATATGGCATTTGGTGAAGAAAATCTCTGGGTTGCACCTGGAGGGCGGACCGGAAGTTGGAACAGTGCCAATATAACGGATGGAGTCTTTTCATATATCGACAATAAATGGGTCTCGACTCCCTCAGGCCTATTGGCTTCTGCCCGCGATTTTGTTCAAATTGCGGTAGATCCATCGGACAAGGACCGTGTTTTTGCAGGCTCTTGGGGATATGGAGTTGCAGAGATCTACAAGGGAAAGTTAGTGAAGATGTACCAGGAAGGCAATACAGATAGCGTACTTCAGTCGGTGGTCCCAAATGATAATTTTATACGAGTCGGTGGACTTGCCTTTGATGACGACGGAAACCTCTGGGTGACCAGTACACAAGTTGAAAATATTTTGGCGGTAAAAAAGCCAGATGGCACTTGGTTTGGCTATGAGTTTCCGAAAGTTGGAGCTACATCTAGGGTGGCAGAATTACTGGTTGATGCGCAAGGATATAAATGGATCATGCTTGACGATGGGGGCATGCTGGTATTCGATGACAATAATACGTTGGCGGACAAAACCGATGATCAATCTATTCAACTGGTCAGTGCTGTCGGATCGGGAGCTATTTCTGACTTTGTGCGATCCGTAGCCGAAGACCTGGACGGAGAGATTTGGGTGGGGACCAATCAGGGGRTYTAYGTGTTTTWYTCRCCYTCATTGGTCTTTACMAATGAAGAYTTTGATGCRCAGCARATTCTSGTTGARCAAGATGGRTWCTTYCAATTTTTATTGGARACGGAGGCCGTWACTGCMATTGCSATTGACGGAGCCAATAGAAARTGGTTGGGGACRGARAGTGCMGGKGTCTTTTTAATGTCGGAAGATGGAACCACGGAGCTGCAACACTTTACTGCCCAGAACAGTCCACTTCTTTCAAATACTATTATCACGCTTGCCATTAATCAAAAAAACGGTGAGGTGTTTTTTGGAACAGATAAAGGAATCATTTCGTACAAAGGCACCGCCACTGAAGGTGCGATTACCCATACAGACGTCTATGCTTTTCCCAACCCGGTCCGTGAAGGATATACGGGCACTATTGCAATAAATGGACTGGTTACGGATGCGGATGTAAAGATCACAGATGTTTCTGGCGCGCTCATTTATGAAACGAAGGCACTGGGTGGACGTGCGGTATGGGATGGAAAAAACTTCAGTGGTGAAAAGGCGCATTCAGGAATTTACCTGGTATTTGCTACCAACGACACCGGCACAGAGACGGTAGTGACCAAAATTATGCTTCTGAATTAGTGAGCAAGCAGACATTCCGCTAGGTACATCATCAATTTGTATCTTCGGAGATCATAATCTGAAAGACAGAGGGATTGATTTACAACACTAGAGGAATAGTGCTTAACCAGATCAACTACGCAGAGTCAAGCGTGGTAGCGACCGTATATACCGAGTTATTTGGCCTTCAATCATACATCATTAATGGGGTACGCAGCAAAAAGGCGAAGATAAAATCTAATATACTACAGCCATTATCCATGCTGGATATGGGTGTTTATAACAGAGATAAACGAAGCTTGCAACGCATAAAATACGCAAATGCGGTCAATCCTACTTCTCAAATTGGGATGGATATAGTCAAGGGATCGCTGGCTATGTTCATAGCGGAAGTGCTATACAGATCCATCCGTGAGGAAGAGCCGAACCAGGACTTGTTCAACTTTCTGTCAAACTTAATTTCAAGTTTGGAAAAAGAGGAGGGAAGTGTCGCCAATTACCATCTATTGTTCATGTTGGATCTTAGTAATTTCCTTGGGTTTTATCCATCGGTTTCCAATTCGGTGGATGCATGCTACTTTGATAAACGGGAAGGCGTATTTTACAAGGAGGTTCCTCCACATGGGGATTGGTTGGACTCGGAAACGTCGAGCTTGCTGAAACTGCTAATGGGAACAAAACTGAATGACGTTAAGAACTTGAAATTATCATCGGCCCAAAGAAATGACTTGATAAGCCACCTAATCGCCTATTACAATTTGCATTTGGACACGCGGATTGAGATTAAGTCGCATAAAATCCTGCAAACCGTTATGCAGTAGATGAAGGTTGAGCGATGTTAAGTGTCAATTTAAATATAACTCCTCTTATCTTCAGGGTCCTGACCCTCCTCTCCTGGACCCTATTATTGCCCATCGTTGGTGGTGCCCAAACGCTGGAAATATTTGATCGTGCAACAGAAAAGAGAATTGAAAGCGTAGCGGCTTTTGGAACCAAAAAGGGTGCTTCTATGATCTCCAACAAGAATGGGGAGATGAGCCTGGACGCATTTGATTTATCTGACACCATCATATTTAGCCACACATCTTATGTCGACTTCTTCTATACCAAGCGGCAGCTAGAGGCCATGCAATACAAGATGTACCTGGTTAGGGATGTACACATGCTAAAAGAGGTGGTGCTGTCGGCATCCAAGGTTGAAGAGCGAAGGGAGGACATACCGATACAGATGGATGTTATCGATTATCTGGATGTAGCCAATTCAAATCCCCAAACTACGGCTGATATGTTGATGAGCAGCGGAACCATTTCAATTCAGAAAAGTCAGATGGGCGGTGGAAGTCCGGTAATACGGGGGTTCGAGGCCAATAAAGTATTGCTCGTTGTTGATGGAGTGCGTATGAACAACGCGATCTATCGCAGCGGCCATTTGCAAAATGTGATCACGATAGACCATTCTGTATTGGAGCGAACGGAGATTATTTTTGGGCCCAGCTCGGTTATGTACGGCAGTGATGCCTTAGGTGGGGTGATGCACTTTTATACCAAAAAACCGCTGCTGGCCTATAACGACTCAATAGTCAATCAGAAAATCAATGGCTATGTCCGCTATTCTTCGGCCAATCGAGAAAAGACAACACATTTTGATTTTCAAGTGGGGTTTAAGAAAGTAGGGGTGCTCATTGGCATTACGCACAGTGATTTCAGTGACTTAAGGGCAGGTGCAGTATTTAATCCTGACTATCCGGAGTTGGGGAAGCTAACCCGCTATTTCGCTAAATCAACGGCGGGCAACGATACCATGCTGGTCAATAAAACCCCCAATCTTCAAAGAAACACGGGATATAACCAGATAAACCTCTTGCAGAAGCTGTTTTATAGGCCCAATCCTAAAATCGGATTTACGCTCAACGTGCAATATTCGTCCTCTTCACTGATCCCGAGGTTCGATAAGATGAACGATCTAAAAAACGACACCCTCAAATTCGCGGAGTGGTACTATGGCCCCCAGGACCGCTTATTTACGGCGTTGACCACGCACCTTACGGCTGCAACAAAGTTGTATGACGAGGGGACCATCATCCTGGGCTTTCAAAATGTAGAAGAAGAGAGAATTACGCGAAAGTTTAGAAATGACGAAAGAACGATAAGGAATGAGGAGGTCAATGTGTACACCTTTAATGCGGATTTGTTTAAAGTGATTGATTCGGTACGCAGCTTTCAATATGGGGCCGAAGTAACCTTTAATCAGGTGTTTTCAAAGGCCGAAATTGAGAATGTGCGTGACAGCACAAGGTCCAACGCTGCAACGCGATACCCCGACGGTGGCAGTGAGGTACAATCTGCAGCAGGGTATCTAACGTATAAATGGTGGTTGAATAAGAAAATGTTACTCAATGCAGGCCTTAGGTACAGTCAGGTATCCATGTCCTCATCTTTCAAGGACACCACTATCTACAGCCTCCCATTTAATAGCATTTCAATAAGCACCAGCGCGTTTAACGGAAGCGCTGGGCTGGTAATAAGGCCGTCTGACGCTTGGCAATTCAACATCTCTACAGCTACCGGATTTCGTGCACCCAATGTGGATGACTACGGTAAAGTATTCTCAAAAGATGATTTTGTGGTGGTTCCCAACCCTAACCTGGTTCCTGAATTTGTAAAAAGCGGGGAACTCAGTATCATCAAAAAATTTCGGAACAGGGTATCTGAAATCAAGGCTATTGGATATGTGACCTCCTTAACTGATGCGATTGTACGTAGGGACTTTAAGCTCAATGACGATACGACCTTGTTGTATGATGGTGATACGGTAAGGATTACAGCCAACACCAACGCCAGTGAGGCCATTATTTACGGGGCGTTTTTAGGTGTCAAACTGAAGATTTCCGATGCGTTGATGTTTGAGAGTAACATCAATTATACCAAGGGTACTGACTTGACTGATGACAGGCCATTGTCGCACATACCTCCGGTATTTGGTAAAACAGCGCTGACGTTTCAAGCACAGAAGGGAGAGCGATTAAAGCCGCTAAAACTGAGCCTGTACTCCTTTTACAATGGTTGGAAGCGATTGGCTGATTATGGCTCTGCAAGTGTTGATAATTTGGAAGAAGCAACAGTAGATGGGATGCCCGCCTGGTATACGATTAATTTTAAGTCATCGTATGAGTTCAAAATCAAGCATCCATATTATGACGAAGATCAGGTTGTTCAGGATGTAGAGAACCATCGTGTGCTCATGTTGCAATTTGGTGTGGAGAATATATTGGACACCCATTATCGCAATTTTGCCTCGGGCATATCTGCTCCCGGGCGGAATTTTGTACTAACTTTGAGAGCCTACTTTTAAAGGAACATTATGGGAACGATCACCTTATCTGGAATGGAATTTTTTGCCCACCATGGGTATTATGAGGATGAGATTACCAGGGGAAATAAATTTGTGGTTGATCTCAATATTGAAGTGGACACGTCAAGGGCCGCTGAAACGGATGACCTTGAGGAGGCGCTCAACTATGAAACCGTATATGAGCTGGTCAAGGCAGAGATGGCGGACCGGTCAAATCTTTTGGAGCATGCGAGTAAGCGGATGATCGATAAAATAAAACAAGAATTCCCTGAAATTGAGTCGTTGGAGCTTACCCTTGCCAAGTTTAACCCACCACTCAAAGGCCTTGTTCAGAAGGTCAGTGTAACCATTAAGGAGTAATTGCTTAATTTTGCCCCCGTTCAATTTAAACGAACACATAAATAAGGTCGCGTGGCCGAGTGGTTAGGCACTGGTCTGCAAAACCAGCTACAGCGGTTCAAATCCGCTCGCGACCTCAGAGAAAGCTCCACCGATAGGTGGGGCTTTTTTTGTTTTGCCACGTGCCAAGCGAGCTTGGCTAAGAGGCAAAACAAAAAAAGCCACCCTGTGAAGCAGGGTGGGCTTTCTATGTTGGACCACCCCCCCTCCGGATCAACTCGCCCAAGTCATAGCGCAGGGGAGTTGAATCCGCGAGCTGCTTGCGGATACTCTCAAAGTTCTTTGATCATCGAAGGTGTTTATTTGCCCCGTGCCAAGCGCGCTTGGCTAAGAGGCTAAACAAAAAAGTCCCCTGCGCAGCAGGGAGGGCTTTTTATGTTGGACCACCCCCCACCGGATCAACTCGCCAGGGCACAGCGCAGGAGAGTTGAATCCGCGTTCACAATCAGGTAGTTTAAAATGTCAAATATCAAATATCAAATGAAAAATGTAAAAGTTGTTTATCCCAATGTAAGCAAGTCCTTCAGTTGATGAATCTCTCATCCATCCCTAAAAACCACTTTGTAATTTTTCATTTGATATTCGGTGTTTATCATTCTGAAAGCAGAGGTTAATTCGTAGTGATAAACAGGCCATCCGAACTAGTTGTTCAAGCTATGGCCTCCTCCGGATCAACTCGCCAGGGCACAGCGCAGGGGAGTTGAATCCGCATTCATATTCAGGTAATGGACAATGTCAAATATCAAATATCAAATATCAAATGAAAAATGTAAAAGTTGTTTATCTTCATGTAAGCAAGTCCTTCAATTGAAAAATCTATCATACATCCCTGAAAAGCACT
>JAESRW010000088.1 GCA_016764395.1 Flavobacteriales bacterium | reverse complement strand
ATCAAAGACATGGGATTTCACTGTTAGTGCGCGTTTAACACAGTGTAACGCGTGCGGTGTTTGTCAGTTATATGCAAGCCCCTGCACACAACATTTCTCGAATCACTACGTATTAATAATATATATATGTACGTAATAACTAAGCCATGGATTCAAAATTGACTTTAAAGCTTGACAGCGCCGTAATAGAGAGCGCTAAGAAATATGCAAAAAACAAGAACACGAGCCTTTCCAGGTTGGTTGAAAATTATTTGAGTTGGATAACGTCTAACAAAACCGGTGCTGAGAAGATTTCACCTTTAGTGAAGAGCCTCTCTGGTGTCATTAGCTTGTCAGAAGACTTCGATGACAAGAAAGGGTACGGTGACTTTCTGGAAAGCAAATACAAGTAATGGAAAAAGTATTTGTAGACACTGACATTGTCTTGGACCTCTTAGCACAAAGACAACCCAACTACCTTTTTGCTGCCCATCTGTTCACTTTGGCGGATAAAGGAAAAGTTACCCTGTCAGTATCGGCTCTTACATTTGGGAATCTCCACTATATCTTGGCGAAGGAATTTACCAATAAGAAAGCCAGACAAATACTTACAAGGTTTAAAGTTCTTGTTAAAATCCTATCAGTTGATGATAAAATCATTGAACTCGCCTTAGCCTCGAACTTCTCTGATTTTGAAGATGCCATTCAGTATTACACGACTATTGAAAATAATATCACGACACTTTTAACCAGGAATTTAAAAGACTACAAAACAGCGGAGATATCCGTAAGGACTGCGGAGGACTATGTGAAAACCAGTGCGTAGGCTCTCAGCTCTTCGTAGTTGAAACGGATAACAATTTAACGGATAACTATACCTGGAGTTTTGATGGCAATAAAGACGGCTATAAGAAAAAGGAACTGGTTCAATTATCGTCTTCAAGCGAAACTATTCTTTACGCAATTGTGCGGCTACAGAACAAGGAGATGAAATGGGAGCGCATCAATGATTCTGTGATCGTTGAAAAGATTAGCTTTGAGAAGGTCGATTAGCAACGATGAGGTAAGTTGCAATTTTATCTGCTCACCAAAAATTAGTTCACCTCTTCGTGGCAGTTTGTTCATGTCTTGTCGATAGGCACTCACAGACAAGATGCTCAGTAGAAATTCTCGCCTGCTCATAACCGCAACCATTCGACGAAACGAGCATGACAAAAATTGGACACACAGGAGGATGATGATAGCGAGTACCATGTGACCTATAAAAAATCAATTATAGACACATGAAATAAGACATTCCACACCCCCATATTTTCTTAATTCAATAAAAAGGCTAAAATAAGATCAATCATTTGATCTTATTTCGTAAATTTATATCAAATAAGGAATATATGCTTCGAGAAGTATCTAAAAAACAGGTTTTAGACAGACTCCGCTTTGAGAACCCCTGGTGGATTAATGGCCATATCGAAGCTGACTACAATGGCATGCCCAGACGGTTACACTTCGATCTTTTCAAACCACTGGTTTATGAAAGAGACATTCGAAGGGCTGTAGTCTTAATGGGGCCAAGGCGTGTGGGAAAAACGGTTATGCTCTACCACATGGTTGAGGATATGATTTTAACAGGGATGAATCCTAAAAAGATCATATTTATAACTATTGAAAACCCAATTTATAACAACATATCACTTGAGCAACTTTTTTCTTTTGCCAAGGAAGCAACTGGATTAACAGACAAAGATGAATGGCACATCATCTTTGATGAAATCCAATACTGTAGGGACTGGGAAGTACATTTGAAATCGCTCGTTGATAGTTACCGGCAAGATAAATTCATTGTCTCTGGCTCGGCAGCAGCGGCGTTGAAGTTTGCCAGTAATGAAAGTGGAGCCGGTAGGTTTACCGATTTTTTGCTGCCCCCTTTGACTTTTAACGAATACATTTCATTAAAAGGATTGGATGTACTTATCAAACCAATCAATTTGACCTGGAAAGGCCAACCAACGGAATTCTATACCTCAAGTCATTTAGAAGAATTAAATAAGCACTTTATAGATTACAYAAATTTTGGAGGCTACCCTGAAGTGATCTTCTCAGAGAAGATCCAGGCCAACCCTGGGCGGTATATTCGACAGGACATTGTTGACAAGGTTCTTTTGAGGGACCTCCCATCTCTGTACGGAATAATGGACACTCGAGAGTTAAATTCRCTCTTCACAACAATCGCCTACAACAGCGGTGCTGAATTTTCAYTGGAARCSCTWAGTAGGCAGTCTCAAGTTCAAAAAAATACMTTGAAGCGGTATATTGMATACCTTGAAGCMGCATACCTGATTAAAATCGTCAARAGAATAGACCAAACTGGAAAACGYTTCAAACGAGATAATTTCTTTAAAATGTATCTTACCAATACATCTTTGCGAAGTGCATTATTCTCCCCGATCTCAGCAACAGACGATCATATCGGAAACATGGTTGAAACWGCTGTATTTKCCCAGTGGATGCATAGAGAYTGGTTCACTCCCTGGTATGCCCGYTGGTCAAATGGAGAAGTGGACATGATYGGACTCAACGAGGCCAATCTAAAGCCCARTTGGGCACTKGAAATAAAGTGGAGTAACMGATATTTCGAAAAACCCAARGACTTGAAGAGCTTAATMAAGTTTTGCRMYGAAAATGAATTAAAYCACCCCATCGTCACAACAATCGATAARGAAGGKGAACGCAAATACAATGATTTAACMATCCAGTATTTRCCAGCKGCAGCATATGCATATACGATTGGYAAAAGAACATTGGAGCAAAGAAAGAAYGGATAAAATRMMWMCWRCWWTMCMYWKRTKWKMMTMMRKAYWKRRWRRWRAGMARARYRMWTGTTTGAGCATTCATAATGAGATACAAAAACCAGCAGGCTATAAATGTGATGGAGGTCAGAAAAGTCCACAGACGAAATAAGACTTTCCACACGGCCATATTTCCTTATTTGAGATAAAATGATAAAATAAGATCAATCAATTGATCTTATTACGCATATATGCATCAAATAAGGAATAAATGCCTCAAGAAAAATCTTAAAACAGGGTTTAAGCAGAATCCTCTTTGATCACCCATAACCGCAATTTTTTATCTTCGTTGCGTGCAATTCGAAATCATAAGGGTACAATTACCATCATATTAATGCCTCTTTTAAAAGCACAGGGTTGAGGTGCACCGATAAATGAAGCAAGGCCAATGGATCTACAGCTGGTAAAAAAACTGACACCGAAATGGGTATTGAACAACATGCCCAAAGCCATAAAGAAGATGGTGCAGGGAGAGAATAGATGGAGAAAACTACCCTCATTTGCCCATCTGGAAGGCTTGATGTCCAACTTTCAGGTTAAAGATCTAGTCAATACGGATCCTCAAACATTCAAAAATAGAATTGACGAATTTCTTCAGCTGCGGGACCATGAAATGGAAGGATTTAAAGATCCTGAAAAACAGAGAGATCTAACGATACAGTTCCACTGGGGGCACAACCATGATTTTGGAGATTTTCAGTTAGAAGGCCTCATGGGAAACAGACATATTTTTCTTCCGGCGGTATTTATGGATGAGTTTAAGGTCCTTCCTAAATCGCTTGAGGGTAAAAGTATACTTGATGTGGGTTGCTGGACCGGGGGTACCAGTATGCTATTGTCCGCCATGGGCGCGAATGTGGTGGCCATAGAAGAAGTAAAAAAATATGTTGATTCTCTTAACTATCTCAAAGAGTCATTTGGAATCAAAAACATTGAGGCGAAAAATCTTTCTGTGTATGAGTGTGCAGGGGAAGAATTCCATGACCGCTTTGATTATGCTTTGTTCGCTGGTGTGCTGTACCATGTCACAGACCTCCTCTTGATACTTCGAATCATGTTCAATAGTGTGAAAGATCAGGGATATGTATTAATTGAAACGGCTGCAATTGCTTCTTCCAAGCAGATATTATCCTATGAAGGCCCCAATGTGCATGGTGCTGGAAAGAAAGAAGATTTAAGCAGAAGTGGATGGAATTGGTTCCTTCCTTCTCCTTCGGCTCTGGAACAGATGATGGCCGATGTTGGATTTACCGATATCCAGGTAGGCAAAGTGATCAATGGAAGAGTGTTTGCCGTAGGCAAAAGAGAAAGTCATGTAGATATGATGCGGGGAGGTTTGTCAGTGAAAACTATTCGTTAAACGCGCTCACCATATATAACGCGAGTTTGGGATTGAGCGAATTGGGTTCCAGAGTTAAGGCTTTTTACATCATCTCGATTGAGAAAGACGATATCTTGATCGTACATTGCACTTGTTTTTCTAAATGCAGCGTACGCCAAAACAATGTGACGGAATCTGAAGTACTTTCAATTTCCAGATCTTTCAGAGTAGCCATTCGTAAATTCGCATATATTCGTAATTCGTAGATAAAAATCGAATTACGTCGTTAACCTCAATTTGCGTTCATCATAAACGGTCAATCACATAACACCTTTCGAAAGAGTGCCTTCATTTTGTGGAGCATACTCACAAGTTTTGACCGAGCCGCCTATTATGTGCTTTGGATCAAAGGACTGCAAATCATATGTTGGCCATTAGATCTTATTTTGAGCCTTGTTGAACGCCCATTTCTCCGTAAAGAAGCGGACGCTCAATTCCCGACCATCTTTGTAGTGGGGATACACCGAACTGGATCAACCTTTGTTTCCCAGGTACTGGCTGATGGGTTGGGGTTTGCTCCTCTCGGTAATTTTTCCACCATCTTTCCAAGGTCCAGGCACCTGATTCATGTATTATTTAAACGGTTTTATGATCCCAGTAAACCGGGTAAGGCACAAAAATACCGAAGCTTTTACGGCATCTCAAGGGGCTTTTTCTCTATTGGTGACAGCTATGARGTTTGGGATCGATGGTTTGGCAAGGACCATTACAATCGGCCAGATCAACTTTCGCCTGAGGCCCAAAAGAGTATGCGCGAATATTTTACTTCAGTTCAAAGCGCATGGGGCCTGCCGATGATCACCAAAAACAATAGGAACTCCCTTATTTTGGAAATGATCCACAAGACGGTTCCGAATGCTTTCTTTGTGTTAGTCAACAGAAACCCTGCGGATGTGATTCAGTCGACTATGAATGCAAGTAAGGATTTCTTCGGTACGGATGAAATCATTTGGGGCTTGCGTGAYGACAAGCGTTTTTCACCAGTAAATTATAAGGACAAGCTCGACGCCTACTGTCATCAGCACATCGATTTAGAAGATGCTATAGAAAAGGAAATCAACAAGCTCCCAGATGAGGATTATCTTGAAGTGCAGTATGAAAAGTTTTGTGAGAAGCCGAATGTCATCCAAAAGGAACTGCTTGACAAATTGAAATCCAAGTACCACCTGCCTGAAATGAAGAAAGGGCTGGGCAACTCCAGGTATTACACCTCAAAACGCCTGTATGATGCACAACTGACTGCGGAAATTAATAGGCGAATGGACGAAATTAAATCATTAGGATCAGCTCAAAGTGGTAATGGCTAAGAAGAAGAAAATAGTCAAACTTGGGAAATTTCTGTTAAAGCTTGCCGCTACTTCCGTGGCGCTATATCTTGTTTCTCGGAAGCTGGATTTGGAGCACCTCAAGGCCCTCTTGCTGGATGCTGAAATTCCTTATCTCATACTGGCCTTTGCGCTTTTTACATTGGCCCAAATTTTAGAAGCACGCCGTACCAATGTCTTCTTTCGTGTTTTAGAGATTGGCATGAGCGAACTCATGAATGCCAAGCTGTATTTATTGGGCATGTTCTACAACCTCTTTCTTCCTGGTGGAATTGGCGGAGATGCCTATCGGGTATACTGGATACAGAATCAATTTAAAACCGGATATAAGTCGCTGATTACGGCTTTCGTGCTCAATCGGGTAAATAGCCTTGTGGCATTGGGATCTCTAATGCTGGCCTCTTGTGTTAATGTGGCGTACATTCACCCAACGTTCTCTTATGCATTTGTGTTAATTCCAATCGCAGTAGTGGGATACCATTTGGTGCTAAAGTGGTTTTTTCCACGGTACACCGCCACGACGGTGCTTACTACATCCTACTCTTTTGTAATCAGGATATTACAGGTAGCTGCTGCGCACTTTGTATTGCGTGCACTTGGAGTTGACCAGGATTATGGAGCGTATTGGTTCATTTTCTTGCTCTCAGGCTTTGCCTTTATTCTCCCCATATTTTTAGGAGGTTATGGTTCAAGGGAGTTGGTTTTCCTATATAGCGTTGAGTATTTGCCAATGATCGATCTAACTGCAATTGTGGCAATGAGCCTGGTAATTTATGGCATGCGTGCCTTGCTTGGCCTGGGAGGGGTTTATTTTCTTATGTATCCCAATAAGATTTTGGATAAAACCACTTGAACGTGAATACAGCATAAAGCCGAACAATTGGTCAGACGATCTTTGAATTGACCATTTGCCATCATACCGAAGAGAAAAGAAAGATAGAACAGTCTATTGGCTTACCACCCAGGCATCCGGTGCCAAAAGAGAGAAAGACGGTAGGTTAGAGATTCGTAAATTCGTACAACTTTGTACTGCGTAGCATGCCTGATACAGCGCCGAAGCTTACGTATAGGTAACCAGCTTTGCAATAAAAAATGACACACAAGAAAAAGGAAGCGGAAAAGCCAAAGAGCAACAATCGAAAGTACCTGCTCATGGCGGGTGCCTTGATGTTGCTTACCTATGTGGTTTTTATTCCAGCCCTTGACAATGACTGGACCAACTGGGACGATCCTAAGTACATTCTCGATAATCACATCATTAAAGATTTATCCTGGGAGCGTACCGAGGCCATATTTAAAGATGAAGAGCGAAAGTCTGGGCTCTATGCACCGCTTACCTATTTAAGCTGGGCCGTAGAGCATCACGAATACCTCCTGGATGCCACAAAATACCATCGGGATAATGTGATACTCCATGTGATGAATACCGGATTGGTGTTCTTATTAATTCTGCTTTTGGTGGGGCGCTACGAAGCCGCCATTATTACCGCGCTCTTATTTGGAATCCACCCCATGCACGTGGAGTCAGTGGCCTGGATAACTGAGCGGAAAGACGTGCTCTATACCTTCTTTTACCTGATTGCGCTATGCCTGTATATCATGTATTGTTCGAGGGAGAAAGGCAAGCGTATTTGGTATATCGCAACAATATCGGTCTTTGGCCTTTCCCTGCTTTCCAAGCCTGCAGCGGTTACGCTGCCGCTGATTCTACTACTTATCGATTTCTTTTTAGGTAGACTATTTATTGAAAAATCGGGTAAAGAAGAGAAGGCTGGTACGCTAGCGCAAATGAAGCTTAATATGCCGGTCCTTCTTGAAAAGGCCCCTTTCTTTTTGGGCTCACTCGCCTGGGGGTATATCACGATCAATACCGTTCGTAGTATCGCGGAAGAGGGCACCTTTAGTGTTTTGGAGCGGATGCAATTTGGGTTTTATGGGATCTATCACTATGTGACCAAGGTGGTGGCCCCCATTAATCTCTCCTGTTTCTATCCCTTTCCCACACTGGAAAGCGATGGCAGCTTACCCTTGATCTTTTACCTGGCGCCATTCTTTGCATTGACATTAGGCGTACTGGCCCTCCGATCCTTACGAATCACCAGAACGGTGCTCTTTGGTGCACTCTTCTTTCTGTTTACCATTGGGCTAACCCTTCAGTTTTTCCCAGTGGGCCCCAATATTGTCACCGATCGTTATTCCTATGTGCCCTACATTGGCTTATTTTTCATAATTGCCCAGGGGTATGTTTGGTTAATTGATAGGCAAGAGAAGAAATACGGCCTATTGAAGATGTTAGGAACTTTGGGATTGGTGGGATTTGCGGTATGGTGCATATACTTGAGTCGGCAGCGCTGCGATGTTTGGACGAATTCAGAAACGCTTTGGACCGATGTGATTGCCAAATTTCCAAACACCTCAGAAGGTTATTTAAATAGAGGGCAGTATTATACCGAGAACGATCAATTTGACAAAGCGATGTTAGACTATGATGCCACGTTGAGGCTAAATCCCAAATCATCGCTGGCTTATATCAACCGGGGAAATGTGTACGGACGCAGCGGAACATACGACCTGGCTTTGGCGAATTATAGCAAGGCCATTGAGCTGAGCCCCAATGACTCCAAAATATTTCTCAATAGGGGCAACGTATATGGATTGCAAGGTGATATACCGGCATCAATTGTGGATTTTACAACGGCTATTGAGCTGGAGAGAAACTACCTGGATGCCTATATCAACCGGGGTATTTCCTACTCTAAGCTTCGGGAGTTTGATAAAGCACTGCTGGATTTTAACGCGGCCCTACAACTCAATCCAAGCTCATTCAAAACTGTTGGTATGCGCGCTTATGCTTTTCTGGATATGGGCCGGTACGACGAAGCCATAGCGGATTATAACTTCCTGCTACAGGTGAATGCAAGTGATGGCAACGCCTACTATTACAGAGCGCTTGCTAAACAGCGTAAATCGAACTTTCAGGGGGCGATAGCAGATTATGCCTTTGCCCTACAATATACCCCTGCCAATACCGGTGTTTATCTAAATCGGGCCTTGTGTTACCAATCCTTACAAAACTACACTAAAGCACTACAGGATGCACTTATGGCCCAAAAAGCAGGGCAGCAATTACCGGTCAACTTCATAGCAAATCTTCAGGCGCAGATGGGGAATTAACGTGAGCTGGGGATGGGCCGTTTTGGACACCTACTGGAGGTGATAGGGGACTCGAAAAACTCCTTTTGGGCAATCCCGCTCAACGCGATTAGTGATAGACTGAATATTAGCAGTATTCGACCCAACTCCTGGAGATTTGAATGATAGAACTTTTACACAAGCGGCTCAATCACATGAGCACTCATAATTTCTGCTGAAATCTATAGCATGCA
>JAESRW010000087.1 GCA_016764395.1 Flavobacteriales bacterium | reverse complement strand
TACACATTTCCAGAGGCGTCGGTAGTGATGGAATAACTAAGGTCATTTGATGTTCCCCCCATGGATTTGGCCCAAACAAAATTCCCTAACGCATCTAACTTTTGGATAAAAACATCTTTAAGGCCATTTGAACTCAAATTGAAGGTCCCCGGACCCGGATCAAAATCTACCACACTGCTTTCAAAATATCCAGTTATATACACATTTCCAGATGCATCGGTAGTGATGGAGCGACTAAGCTTAGCTGATGTTCCCCCCATGGATTTGGCCCAAATAAAATTTCCATTAGCGTCCAATTTTTGGATAAAAACATCACCTGAGCTGCCATTTGTTGTCATAGTAAATGTCGACGGACCCGGATCAAAATCTACCGTTCCATCATAAAATCCAGTTATATACACATTTCCAGAGGCGTCGGTAGTGATCGAATTACCAACCTCAAATGATGTTCACCCCATGGATTTGGCCTATATAAAATTCCCCAAGGCATCCAACTTTTGGATAAAAATATCAGCAACGCCATTTGAAGTCAAATTAAAGGTCGCAGAACCCGGATCAAAATCTACCGTGCCTTCATAATATCCAGTTATATATACATTTCCAGATGCATCGGTAGTGATGGATTGACCTAGCTCAACTCCTGTTCCCCCTATGGATTTGGCCCATTGAAAATCCGCTGTCTGTCCATTCGTTTTTAGGGTAATGCCGACTATGGTTAAGAAAGCAAGGGGTAGTAATATTAGTTTCATCCGTTTATGTTTTTTTGTTATTAAATAGGTCACAACAAATCCATCGGAAGACCGAAGTCGGGAGTCTGGAGTTTTGTCCGTGCGTGCCTGATTTGGTCTTTAGTGTCTCATTATTTTCCTTTTAAATGCCACCCTCCTATTTATCCGTTGATAAATGATTTGAGTTTCAGGGTGCGAAAGTAGCGTCACCCACAAGTTTCACCAAGAAAAGCATCCATACAGCATCACTACATGGATTGTAAGGTGCAGATAAATAGGTGTTTATATATTAGATAGAAAGCCTCTTATCCCGCATTATTCATTGGGCGTTTTTTTCACCTTGTAATTGCCGGTTGGATTTGAATATGCCTGCCGAGATTAGTTTTGGGAGCCGTGTTTTGGGTGTCCGAGTCCGTATTTGATCAAAGTCATAGGTATTTTTGGGACTAAATGGTTAAAAAACTAAAGTCGGGACACAGGTATCCCTGTTGCTTGAATCTTTACTGTGAGGATAAACTGAGAAAGCGTTTTTTAACAAAGTGCCGCAACCTGCCTGAACAAAGCTTGTCTGGGAAAAGCTCTTGAGAAGCACACGGTAATCGTGCGTACTCTTGTCTTTACACAGGCGCCTATTTTGAGCAAGAACAGTCGGATGTTATGGACCTGCCACTTTTTGGCTTGCTGATGGTTTGTTTTTGCTATCACATCTTTGAGCAACCGCATTAGTTCATAAGACAAGCAACTGAACAATAACCGTAAAAAATTGGCATGGAAACTATGGCAAGACAGGCGGTCTGCATAACACATGTTCTTCAATTCCTTGATCCTGTTCTCACTTGCTTCGCCCCGATGCACATAGAATCCAAAGTAAATATCTTCTCCCTCTTGGTCTATATTGCTGGCAATGTAACGCACATTCAAGCCCCTTCCGGTAGACTCAACTTTAGCCCATATTTGTTGTGGGATATCCCAGCTCTTGGCCTGATATAGAAATGGACCTACAATCTCTTGGTACTTGATGTTCTTGCTAACGTATTGTTCCTTAACCTGAGCTTCAATCTCTGCAGTTAATCTTTTGAGTCGTTCATTGGCTGGTATGCCTATACAGAACTCAAAGTCCATCTTTTGAGCCAAATGGTAACTCCCTGGACCCGAAAATCCTGAATCTGCCCGTAAAGTGATCTTCATGGTTGGAAAACGTTTACGTATCTTTTGTACAATCCTTTTCAATAGTGATGTTGCTCCCGAAGCAGTGTGCGTATTGCCTGCACGAAGAAAAGGGAGTATCACCTGGCCGGTTTCTCCATCATGAAACAGGAGTATATGGTACATGTGATGGTAATAGTAACCATGAAACCTAGACAGTTGCTGATGACCATGAGTCTGATCATCCGTGGAGTCCACATCAATTACAATGTCTTTGCGGGTAGGATCAATACTTGCAACATAGCGATCCACCCAATATTCCAATAGATCCTTTATCGCATGTTTATCCGAAGTGTTTTCCAACCGGCTCAGTGTAGGTTGGGAAGCCAGGCGATCTTCCAAAAACTCTTTG
Source organism: Flavobacteriales bacterium (assembly GCA_016764395.1). Classification (GTDB taxonomy): domain Bacteria; phylum Bacteroidota; class Bacteroidia; order NORP154; family NORP154. Next base: position 6,636 of record JAESRW010000087.1, on the reverse strand, counting down.
AGTATTGGATCGTGGGACAACTCATCGCTATCATTGCAATCCTCATAACCCAGGCATTGAAGAAAAACTCGCTGTTTGATGAGTTTGTCCATACTGTGAGTAATGCGTAAAGGATCACGATAATCCGGAAGTCGCTTTGAAAAATCCGAAAGCAAGCCATGGGTACGTTCAAGCTTGTCGAGCAGTACCACTCCACCATCGCTGCTTATTTCTTCGGCAGAAAAATCAAATCGAATTGCTTGCCTGTTTCGATAGTACAAGGTATTTTTGGTTTTGACTTTTTTTTGAGGCATAGTTCCTTTTGCTTTTACTTTTTTATCCACTTGTAAAATAAGGAATTATGCCTTTTTTATTTGCCTCGAGATGAATTTTTCGGGTTAAACCACATTCAAGAGAAAAACACCAAGCCCTACTTAACTTTGTATTATGTCAAAAACCAGAAAGAAGTATGAGGCCTCAAGAAACAGTGATACAAAATCCTTTAAACCAGCAAGATGTAAAGCCTACCTAATTAATGTCACATGCCCAACATATTGGTGTTTCTTTTTTTCATTGTCTGCAATATTGATGAGCCAGATATAGACATCCTCTTGTGCCACTTTTTGCCCATGATTAGCTCTGCCGTCCCAACCAACGACAGGTGCTGTGGACTCATAATCTCCAAATACACCTTCTGTTTCGTAGATCAAATCCCCCCATCTGTTGAAGATTAACATTTGAAACGAAGCCTCATCCATACCCAATCCGATTGGGAAAAAATAATCATTGTGCCCGTCATCATTGGGAGTAAAAGAGTTTGGAGCAAATAAGGTGTAGCTATCGGTTACCGAGATGAGCATAAAGACGGTATCCACACAACCATTTGAATCCTCTACCGCCAATGTCACCTGGTAAGTACCTGTATCATTGTAGCTATGAGATGAGTTCTGTACCAGGGCGCCGTCTCCATCACCAAAATCCCAGTACCAGGATATTACATTTCTCTGTGTTAAATCAGTGAATACAAAATTGGGATCAGATATAGTAGATACAGTAGGATCACTGGAAAAGTCAGCAATGAGAGAGTTATCGACAAATACCGTAGCCGTGTCTGTTTTATAACAGGTAGCATCACTGGCGACGATGAGGTAGCTAGAGGTAACAGCTGGAGAAACTGTAATAGTGGGAACYRTMGCAAAGGTATCTGAGGTGAGGGTATCTATCCACCAATAGTATAATGCTCCCGAAGCAGTAATAGTARCAGAGTCACCAGGACAAATCAAAGCAGTAGGTGGGGTGAGTACCACATCAGRGCGTAYGGTGATGCCAACCGATCCGGTTGCTGTAGTTCCACAGCTATCGGTAACCGTCACGGTATAAATAGTGGAATTAATCGGAGATACTGTGGCTATTTGATTGTTTCCCTCGCCATTATCCCATAAGTAAGTATAGGGGGCCACACCTCCCATAGCCGCTGAAGTAATTACAGCGATCTCTCCGACACAAATGGTATCTGTTCCTCCGGCAATCACTGAAAGTGCAGTCCCTGTGGAAATGGTAACAGATTGTGTATCGCCTGGGCATAGGTTGGCATCTACCACAATAACGGTATAGATGGTTATGGAGGTAGGAGATACATTGTGGGTACTGTCGTTCCCCAATCCATTGTCCCRGGTGTATACATAGGGTTGGGTACCTCCTGTTGCAGTAGCGCTAATAAGAACAGGCGCTCCAGGGCAAATGGTCATATCGGGGCTGATCGTCACCACAATATTCTGAGGTTCGTCAATACTTAAGGGCACAATGAAAATACATCCTCCAGCGTCAGTGACCATACAATTATAAGCTCCAGCACTTAATCCTGTGGCCATTGCATTGGTTTGTACCGGTGCGGTATTCCATGAGTAAGTATAGGGTGTAATTCCTCCTGTAACTGCGATAGTCGMTGTGCCATCGCTGTCTCCGTTACACAATACATCAGTAGTTCCCAAAAGAGAGGCAGTGGCGCCTCCTGTATTATTCACTATTACATTACCGGTTACGGAACACCCATCGGCATCAGTAACTAAAACAGAATATACCCCTATGGGAATGGCTGATAGCGTATCATTAGCACCTCCCCCGGGAGACCACTGGTAGGTATAAGGGCCGGTACTACCGGTGACTGCTACTACTGCGGAACCATCACTTGTCCCACAATTAGCCGGAAAGGCTGAAAAGCTTAGTACCAGTTGAGGAGGTTCAGAAATAAGGACATTATCATTACCCGTACATCCATTACTATCGGTAACAACAACGCTGTAGGTTCCTGCACTTAATCCTGTGGCTGTAGTATTGGTTTGCGCCGGTGCAGTATTCCATAAGTAGGTATAAGGTGCAGTACCTCCTGTACCACTAGCTGCTGCATCTCCATCATTACTTCCGAAACAGGTAAGATTAGTGCTTGCTGTAATAGAAGCTGCAACGTGAAGGGGTTGTTGGGCAACCACTATGGTATCATACCCCATGCAACCATTGTTATCTGTTACCGTTACCATATAAGTACCTGCACTTAATCCAGTGGCCGTTGCATTGGTTTGTACAGGTGTGGTATTCCACACGTAGGTATAGGGTGCAGTGCCACCCGAAGGGGTGGTGCTCACATTGGTGCAACCGACACAACACATACCGGGGGATGCGATGGCATTGACGGTCAGTGGAGGACAAGGACTCGGACAAACCATTTTAAAAACTACCGGTTGATCATAATCACCCGGATTGGGCTTAATAAATTGATAGACCCCAGGGGTAGTAGGAAAATCATCTGAATGCGAGGTGCCTGTAATAATAATGGTATCTGCCACTCCTGATTCGTCCAATACTACAACTGGCCTAGCATAATCATTCTTACTTCCTCCCACATAAGTACTTCCACCACAGCCTAAAGAATCACCTGCTGCAGTAAGATGAGTGGCAAACATATCAGACTGCCCTCCATGATTCATCTGAAACGCACCTGGTGAGACTGGGAAATCCGTAGACTGTGTCAATCCTGTCACAAAAGCTTCATTGGCGCTATTGACAGCTATGCTAAGGCCCGAATCCCAATCTGCCCCTCCTAAATATGTAGAATAGATCAATCCATTGCCTGCCGAATTTAAACGAGTGGCAAACATATCTGAAAAACCTCCTCCATAATTCATCTGAAACGCACCCGGTGAGATTGGGAAATTACTAGAAGATGTATACCCCGTTACATAAGCTTCATTGGCGCTATTGACAGCTATGCCAAAGCCCTCATCCGAATCTGCCCCTCCTAAATAAGTAGAATAGATCAATCCAGTACCTGCGGCATTTAAACGGGTGATAAAGGCATCATCAAGTCCTCCTAAAATTCCCTGGTATGCTCCCTGGAGAGGGAAATCCGTAGAAGATGCATGCCCCGTCACATAAGCTTCATTGGCGCTATTGACAGCTATACGATGTCCCCTATCGTTGCCTGTCCCCCCTAAATAAGTAGAATAGATCAATCCATTGCCTGCCGAATTTAAACGGGTGACAAAGGCATCAACAGTTCCTCCCAATGCTCCCTGGTATGCTCCCTGCAGAGGGAAATCAGTAGACCTTGTCCATCCTGTCACATAAGCTTCATTGGCGCTATTGACAGCTATGCCATAACTAATATCAAAATCTGCCCCCCCTAAATAAGTAGAATAGATCAATCCAGTACCTGCCGCATTCAAACGGGTGACAAAGACATCTGGAGATCCTCCTCCTCCTAAAATTCCCTGGTATGCTCCCTGCAGAGGGAAATCCGTAGACTGTGTCGATCCTGTCACAAAAGCTTCATTGGCGCTATTGACAGCTATGCCATAGCCCTCATCGGTGTTTGCCCCACCTAAATAAGTCGTATAGATCACATCACTTCCATTCAACATCAGCTTGGTAACAAATACATCAGAATTTCCTCCTCCATAACCCGGTTGAAATACACCTGCGGTGGTAGGATAAGTACCATCACATCTCCCTGTAATGTATATATCCCCACTATTGTCTTTTGCTATATCAAAAGAATAATTAGTAGTACTTAATCCGGTAGCTCCCATATAGGTGCTCCACACCAGGGTGAAGGGGTCAATGATCAGTTCCCTGGTTCTGTCATATGCTCCTTCCAGCCTGAATCTAAAGGTGTGGGGTCCTATTAATTCATACCTTATGTTTACTGTTCGTTTTTCTCCATCTATTACCTGGTAACTGTAAGGGGCTGCCTCTTTTACGATACCCCACTCATGGTGAATCTCCAGTTCACCCAATTCGTTGATATTTAATTGCTTTACGCCTTCATAGCGCATACGGATATCGCCTATAGTTGCTCCGGGAGATAGTATGAAGTCATACTTTAGCCGGTTGCCCTCCATGCCATAATACTGCAGGTCTATGTGGTCATAAAGGCTATGGTAGGTTAACAATTTATATTCAGGAACATGTTTTACCCATTTGGCAGGGTCATTTCCTTTCAGGTAATGGGTCTTGCTGTCTTGTTTGCCTTCACCTGTAACCCGTACATGCTCGCTCGCTCCCTCAAACTTAAGGTTCCATACCAAGTATTCATATGCTGAATTTTCATCATCGGGAAATCCAGCAGTCATCTTCCTCCGTGGTGAGCGGAGTCGAGCCATTGTTTCATCCTCAGATTCTTCACCGTGTACTTCTCTGCCTATGGCAAAGCTTATCCCATCCTGCATATAACGCACGGATATTCCGTTGTAACTGCCTTTATAGAGAATTTCATCATCCCATTGTCCCATGTTCCTCATATGAGTAAAAGGAAGGTGCTGAATGCGCTCATTTATCGCATGCTCTTCTGTATTACTAAGTGGTTGGGCACGGAGCACGTTACATGATAACAATACTGTTACCAGTACGCAATACATTTGTTTTTGTTTTTTTATGAGCGTTCTCATTAAACCAGAGTTTGATTTTATGCTTGCTAAAACGTGATCATCTTTCATAGGTTGTCTTTGTATTTAATTTTACTGCTTATCTGCTTAACCCGAAAAATTCAGGAGTCAATTATCAAAGACCTTTTCTCCTTGATTATCAACACATTGATACGGATGAGTGCAAAAATAAAATGCCCCAAAGTTGAGCTACGGCAGATTCCTGTTTATTGATTGACAGTCAATAGTTTATGTTATGTTGTTGATGGCCGTCATGAATAATTCGGGTTAGATCTGTTGTGGGCTTAAGATTCAGCTTCTTTTTAAGCCGATAGCGTTTTACATCTACACTTTTGGGCTCAATAATGAGGGCTCAAAATAAGGACAACGCCCTCTTTTATAATTAGGATTTGTTTGAATTTAGCATAAACCTTRTTCTTTCAGGATTTTAAAGGATGCCATGTCTCCTTCATCCGTTTGGACGGTCACAAAGTAAACCCCTGCTTCACCTTGGATGGGTAAGGTTACTTGGGATACCGTTTCATAGTCGGTACTCAACATGAGTTGCCCTATCAGGTTTCTTACTTCTACGGTCACCTTGCTTCTCGTTGCTCCCAAATCCACTGTCAGTTGATCCGTTGTGGGGTTGGGGAAAACAGTTAGCATATTACTGAAGGTCTTTTCTGTCAGTCCCGCGGTTAGAATCGCGTAACAAGAGGAAGTATCGGTACAGCCGTTTGCTGTGATCATCAACGCGTAACTTCCATTAGCCGTACCGGTATAAGATGAGTTGGTTGCCCCGGAAATAGGCGTATTGCTATTATTACAATCTATCCATTGATAGGAGGCTCGCTGATGGCGCTTGTCAACACCAGATCATTAACCATTACCGTGGTATCAACCGTATTAATGGTAAGATTCAGGGTGATGGTGCTATCACATCCTGAGGCACTCGCCAATGTAGCTGTATACGTACCTGTGGAAGTGTACATATTCCCATCCGCAGGCCAGATGTAACTATCGCAGACGGTAACCGATTCTGAACCGGTAATGGACGGACTCACGGTGAGGTTGTAGTAACGATGGAATCACAACCGTTAACCGCTGCCAATATATCCGTAAAGATACCTGATGTACTGTAGGCACTGGTTCCCACTGTAATGCTTGAGCCAGCACAAATAGTTAAGGTTTGTGAACCGGTAGTTGGGTTATTGACAGTCAAGTTTAGAGTGACAATTGAATCGCAACCCAAGCTATTGATTAGGGTAGCCGTATACGTACCTGTAGACGCGTACATATTACCATCCGTGGACCAGGTAAAATTGCCACAGGCAGTAACGGTCTCTGTACCAGTGGTAGTTGCACATTGTGAGAGCTTTAGGACAAAAACATCGTCATTGCCATTTGAACTCAAATTGAAGGTCCCCGGACCCGGATCAAAATCTACCACACTGCTTTCAAAATATCCAGTTATATACACATTTCCAGATGCATCGGTAGTGATGGATTGACCTAGCTCAACTCCTGTTCCCCCTATGGATTTGGCCCATTGAAAATCCGCTGTCTGTCCATTCGTTTTTAGGGTAATGCCGACTATGGTTAAGAAAGCAAGGGGTAGTAATATTAGTTTCATCCGTTTATGTTTTTTTGTTATTAAATAGGTCACAACAAATCCATCGGAAGACCGAAGTCGGGAGTCTGGAGTTTTGTCCGTGAGTGTCTGATTTGGTCTTTAGCG
>JAESRW010000145.1 GCA_016764395.1 Flavobacteriales bacterium | reverse complement strand
TTTATCGACATTGAAATCCTTCATGTTGTAGTATTATCTTGTAGCCTTACAAGATAAGTATTAACTGGCTACTAAACGACCGTATTATCGCCAGGTGAATTTACGAAATTGATCGATTGATTTTCAGCTATTTAGAAATAGCAAATTTGTAGGGGTTTTATCGCCACCCCTTCCTCTTCATGGTGTTGCCGCGTCAGCGACCATGACTTTTAGTTTGTTGTGGGCGGTATATGCTTAGTTATTTATTGGTAATAATGAAATTCAGAACACCTTGGTACATCAGTTCAACCTGTTTATGCGTATACTCAGTGTACTTCCCATGAGCGGCTTTATTCCTTAAGTCAAGCCAAGCAGTAACACCCTTCTGTTCAAGGACACCGTATACCGTAGCTTTCACCAAATTGGCATTAAGCGTATCCGCGTTTTTAGGGACGGTGTTACCAGCGTTGTTAATCCTATCTATATCTATAGCATTGCTTTTACATAGTAGGCGCAGATGCTCTTCTAATACTGAACCAATCATAACTGCTGCAGCGTCCTTATAATTTTGATCCAAGAGGTACTTGCTCATTTCAAAGAAATCAGAGAATATTTCGGCAGAAACTAACTGCTTAATTGACAGCAGCCAATCGTTTTCAACCTCATGTTTTATAGAGGTTAATATGTTGATTCCATTTTCAGTTTCATACGCAGCCTCCCCCCTTACCCGTTCGTTGAAATCTTGGTAATATGGGTGTTCGTCGCCATAAAGAGTTTTAATAAAAGATAATGAAGCAGAGCGAAACCCTATCTGCAATCCTATCTCAACGTAGTCACTAGACATTTCCCCACCTTTTTTAGTCGATAATACGGATCCTCCTTGAGATAGTAGTTGATCGAGCCTATTAATTAAATCCTCCTTTTTCATCTTTAGTATTTCGCATTCGTTGTGCGCAGTTACATCTTCACCTTCTTTTCCAGCAAAGATTTCATACTATCACTAAATCCTTTGGCAGCTGAGCGGCTCTGTAGAATTTGAGTTATAAGAAACGTCAATATGCCTCTGACCTGGGCAGCATTTTCGAGACAAGCTTCGTCTGTTTCAGCGTGCAGTCCTTCACTCAATTCGGTATGGAGCACACCAAGAGGGTTCGTTCCCCCGGGCCTTAGAATAGTGGGCAGGAGATCTTTGACTAGGTCGATTTTATCTTGAGCAACTCTAGTTTTCTTGGTTTCATCAAGCGCTTTTTTGTATTTAGCTTTGTGTTCCTCCTCAATCAGGTCATAAATTGAGTCAAGCAACTCGTCAATTACTTCCTCAGTTATTCTTCTATAATATGAGAATGCCCCAATCCCATACCCTTGAGACTCACAAACCAATCCTTTTCTAAAAGTGGAAGCATGGTTGTTCAGAGTTTTCTCTAGCCCTTTATCCATTTTAATCTCCCACTCTGGATACTGACCGACTTTGTAAATAGTATTCACTTTCTCATTTACATGTACGAAGAATCTCCTTTGGAATGTTTGGCAAGCTTGACATAAATAACGGAGATCCAGAACCCGTAAATGTGCGAAAACATTATGCTCTCTGCCATCTTCATAGAAGTTATTAGTCATATTAAATGTCTGTGGTGAGTTGCATTTCTTGCAATGCATGTTTATTGGAGTCCTGTCCCAAAGTCTGACATCTTCATGACCACTCTCTATATCTTTCTTTCTAAAAAGAGAATATTCCTCCAAGAAATTCTTGCTAATCATCTGTGGTATAGTTCATTGATTGTGAGTGCGAATATAGGGTATGTAGCCTTTAGAAGCAGCTTGCCCGCCTAGCTATACCCACTCTACTATTGCTCAAAATATTTGCTAAAGGAACATCTTCCTTTATTTGCACTATATAACCTGATTCAAATGTATGAAATACAATGGATTAACAATATATCGGTACAGGATTACTGCAACCATGCGTGTAGATCTCTGTAGTTTGACACATTACTCACCTTGCCTTTTATTTATTGGAGTTCGTGACCCCTTCGGGTTTCGCATTGTCGCCACCCTTTTTGACCTGCTCACTGACCAATCCTGCTTAATTGTCGTCAGTGGTTTTATCATTCTAACTCAATTTCAATTGGCTCGTTTGTCATTATGTAGTTTGCATTTACCACGCTAGCATTGATAAACTTTATTCCAAACCTTTCTAATTCACCATAGGCTTCATGTATATGCCCCGAAATATGCACTTGAGGGTTTACTTTCCTGATCCTGCTTAACAAATCGTTGCATCCAACAGATTCGTTGCTCGCAGTTAAATCCAAAATTCCGTGGGCGGGTCCATGTGTAATTAAAATATTTGTGTCATCAGGAATTAAGCTCCAGTGCGCTAGAATATCGGCTCCCCTTTGTCGRTTGAAGGCCCAATCATAAAACCAAGGTTGAATTGGAGATCCCCATAYTTTCAATCCTTCAATRCTCACTCCSGAGTCATTGAGRTARATGAYGTCAGCGGGAATGAGKRCGTCGATTTCCWGCTGRCTTTCAYTTTCAAAAAAGAAATCATGATTACCRGCAATGAATATTTTGTAKGTAAAATCTAGATYGCCAAACCATYTTAAAAAATCGATKGACTCATTTTTTTGSCCTCCTCTTGTTAAGTCACCTGCATGAATAATCATATCACCTTTTGGCAGTTTAACATCACGGTGTTGACCATGTGTATCTGAGATGGCGACTAATTTCATATGACTAAACTACGGGTAATTTCATCAGTGCTGTCAATAACTAATGGCGTGAAATTATAGGTTAAATCCTCACCCCCACCCGTCATAGAGTACAGCCTCTTTTTCCTCTATTGCCTATCAGATAGTTTTTGACCCACTCACTGACCCGGTCAAATTAGTTATGCCAGATACGACTATCTGAATTTTAAGACCTGATACGGTTAGTGGCGGTTACCATTTCACTGGGCCTATACAGCCACCAGTTAATACAAAAATAACGAGCATAAAACATCTGCCCTAGTTGATACTAAGGTAGGACCTCACAGAAGTGTTTGAATACTTCTAGACTTGGGATAGAAGGGCGATCACTGCAAGAGCTACCCTGTAATCTATCTCCAAAATGAAACCGTTGAAATTTAGTTTCAACTTTCAACATGGCGGGTTTAATTCTGACACTCAAGATAGTTAATCCTCCCAGTTTTCCACTGCCGCTTTCATAATATCCCTTGCGATTGCGTCCTTATTCTCGGTTAAGAATGCATTAATAATATTGTTATGAAGTTTAATCATAGAAATTCCTTTTGCTCTTGCAAGATGCATTAACCGTGACTTGATAGGGGCATATAGACAGGCTGAGTCTTCTCTACTCTTCTTGAATCTTTCCGCTACTTCTGTAACATCAAAAAAATCTTCATATGTCATCTCAAATGATTTATCACTATTACCTTTTTTCTTATACGCTATAGCTTAAAATAAATAGTGTTTCTAGCACTCATTGCCCAAAGATAAAAAACAATCAGAATAACGCATATATGCGTTGTATCGTCTTTGTGAATATATCCACTTTCGTTACGTGAATAAAATACGTGACAACTCTTACATCAAGGCATTTGGATATCATCTCAGGGAACTACGCACTAAAAAAGAACTGTCCCAGGAAGAACTTGCATACTCGGCAGATATACCAATAAGTCAAATCGGCAGAATTGAAAGAGGGGAAGTCAATACCACTATAAGTACTATTAATGCTCTTGCAAAAGCATTAAATGATCACCCTAAAGTACTACTGGATTTTAAAGTTTAGGCAACTACATGCTCAGTCCCTTTAGGAGTTTTGGGATATATTTAGAGTACTCTCCGTTTAGTTGATAGAGATAAACAGTTAACTGTTTACACGGTAATATAAGAAATACAAGTAATATTTACAATCATTATTCAAGTCATTCTCTGTAATTGATAAGCCACGTTCATACACAAAATGCGTGGAAAATCTTGGACCCTTCTTAACTCCTAGAATACCCAGTTACTCCTCGCTCATCGCTGTGGTGTAGCCGTTGCAAACACGACTTAGTGTTCATGAAACACCTTTGAAAATCAATTCACCAGTTGAGTAATCCCTAACACAAAAAACCAAGTGCCTGCAGTCAGTTCATTGCGTTCGGTCGTGCCTCCCTCTCTGCATTCACCCACTTCAGCACCCCACAACAACCGATAAGCTTCGTCGCTTGCCAAAATTCCCTGCCTACGTCGCCTCCAGCTCCTTCGTCTGTGAATTTTGGCGCTCCTACGCTTAACCGTTGTTTTTAGCCACCGCACAAAAAAAGGAAAGCGACAAAAAGGTAAGACARTCTCTTTCCTATCGCTCAGCTCTCCCGGTGGTCGAGATCGCTCTTTCCACTCGACACTCTTACCTTAAAAARATAAGGATGMAAGATCAACCACAACCGCTWCCGCTCTTTGTGGCCGAAYWTACTCAGCCCTCTCTTTAGTGGAATCCATTCTRTAATTTAACTTGTCAGGTGTTACMTGGTARTCACCCCTGATTTTCAGATTAAAGCGAGGAACTCGTTAGAAATCGGTTTTCTGCCATTTAATCAAATGTGGTATAATTCCCCGACYCTCTGGGTTGGAAACAAAAGGAATCTGATTTTGATACCTCTCGCTMYCTGCCCCGAGGTAGTTCATTAGAGATAAATAATTAACTGTTTACATAGTAATATAGGAAATACAAGTAATAGMAGTAAAATGGAATTACTATAYTTGTAATAGTAAACACTAAATCACTAAGGTAACRGGCCTGCTCTTTTCAAWTATAGCCAAAGTGAAAYGGCTCTGGCAGAAYAGTGATACCTGGTATGATGAAAAATGGCGATAATCGATAATTCTAGTAATATCTATTTTGAAYAAYCTGAGTAACCTRAGTAAACATAAAAATATGAGTAAAGTAATTAGTATCAGTAACCACAAAGGAGGAGTAGGTAAGACTACCTCAGCTATTAATATAGGAGCTGGTTTACATAAGCTGGGTAAAAAGATACTCCTAATAGACTTAGATCCTCAGGCAAATCTGAGTCAAAGTTTAGGGCTAATAAACCAGGACCGGAATGTTTATGGAGCTATTAGAGGAGATTATAAACTACAGCCCATTCAGGTAGTAAAAGGGCTGGATGTAATACCCTCTACTTTGGACCTCTCAGGGGCGGAAATAGAGTTAAGCGGGGAGGCTGGGAGAGAATATATCCTTAGAGAATTGATAGATCCTGTTAGAGGTTCCTATGATTACATACTAATCGACAGCCCCCCCTCYCTGGGCCTACTTACYATAAACGCTTTTACAGCCTCAAATGAAATATTAATCCCCCTACAGGCTCAGTATTTGGCTATACAGGGGTTAACCAAATTAATGGAGGTAGTAGATAAGATAAAAAAGAGGCTTAATAAAAAGCTGAGAGTRGGAGGGGTTTTTGTCACTCAGTATGATAACCGAAAAATCTTAAACAGGGATGTCGTAGCTACTATCCAAGCTCATTTTAAGACTGAAGTATTTAAAGCTAAGATAAGGGATAATGTAGCCTTAGCAGAGGCTCCCGCTCAGGGCTTAGATATTTTTAGATACCAGGCTAAGAGTTACGGAGCGGAGGACTATCTTTCTCTCTGCAGGGAATTGTTAAATAGAAGTAAACAGTAATTACTAAGTAAATTGAATAAACAGTAGTTACTAAGTAAATTAGCCAAACATATATTCTATAATTATGAGCAAAAAAAATTTTAAAGGAGGTTTAAACTCCCTACTGGGAGAACAGAAGGAGCAACCTCAAAGAGGAAGACCAGTAACTCAAACCAAAGAGATTACCAAAAGCTCCCAAGAGGGTACTAAAGAAMATGAAACCAGAGCTACGTTTATAGTAAACGAGGAACTACTGGAGAAACTAAAAGCTATCGCCTATTGGGATAGGATATTAATTAAGGATGTAATCAATATAGCCTTAGAAGGGGCAATAGCTAAGTATGAAAAAAAGAACGGAGAGATACAACCAATACCGAAAAAGTAAAAGTGATGACTATAGTAATAGAGGCTGCTAAATTCTATACTTTCCAGGAGACAGTTACATAAAAYAAGGTCAAATTTGTTAATAATTATRCCGCRTATACTTCTGAACCAGACGATTTTTAATATAATTTCACCTTGCAGGCCCTCATAATACCTACCTCATGAAAGCAGATATAACAGACAACCATCTACCGGTAAGGGCCATTGAAAAGGTCCGGTTTGACAACCATATAGCTGCATCAGGTGCTGATTTTGTTCAATACGGCAGGGAGGGGCACTTGATGTTCAATATCCTTGTTTACATAGCCTATTGTTATCAGAAGAATACAAGTTCTAAGGATCTCTTTGGATGGGAAACATTTGACATAAACGACTTTTGTAAACAACTGGGCTATAAAAGCAAAAACAACCTCTTTAACTACAAGAAGGATAACCTTTACGAGCGCCTACATCCAAAGGGTGACAAGAAGTTTTATACTACCGTGATCGGGAATGCCTTATATCGGCTTGCCAAAGAGAACCTGGAGTTGAGCAGGCCACGAAAGAATGTAGGTGGCGCTGAATCCAGAGAATCTTTTCACGATACGTTTGTACAGCTCCTACAAACGATAGAGTATGATTATGACGGKGYGCGCAATAAATGCAATATYAGGTTTAAATCAGATAAGGTYTTTATCGCTTCATTGACCCAGGCATTTGTATTGCTCAATAAGGATCTGATCCCCCAAATGAGGGTGCCGGGACTGGAGTACATATACAGCTATTTTGTAGTCCTTAAATCCATTTGCCAAATGGAGGGCCACGATGGTGTAAACCTGACCTTTAGAAAATTGGTCAAGGTACTGGATATTCATATTGATGTAGAACGCCTTGCAAAACAAGCCAAGCAAAAGGTGAACAAGAAGCTATACCAGCTAATGGATATCGTTGCGGAGGATCCAAATTGTGCCTTTTCATGGGAGCCCATCAAAGTAACCAATAAGAGTCGCTATAAATACGGCTACACAATTACCTGGGTATACCCTAATGATTATACCAGGGAAGAAAAGAACGAAGTATTAAAAGATGCTTTTACCACCCTTTACAAGCGAAATTTTTTAGAATTCTACATTGAAACCTACCCCCAGATTTCCGTGGAGGGGTGGGGGGAATGGATTGAAAACAATAACGTTGATAGAGAAAAGAAGATCGGCCTCTACGTAGCGGCCTACAATACAATCTTCAAGAAAACCCCCATAGACAAGTACAATCCTGTTGTAAAAGACCGGTTCTACCCCCAATAACCACTGTACAACCGTTTACCGTTTGCCATTGACCGGTATACAACCGTTTACCTTTTGCTCTCTAAGCAGGAAATAAATCCCTTTCCCTTAATTTCAACTGTGGTTTATTCAACCTTTCAAGAGCCACTGTAATTCGATCTCTTGTAGCCATTTTAATAAATGGATCCATTAATACGTCAAATTCAATTTCGAACAATCTGTATAGTACCACAATATCCTCTTTGGAGAAGGGCATAAGACCGTTCATAAGCTCAGACATATAAGAAGCTCGATGTCCTAATAATACAGCCAAATCCTTCTGCTTTAGCCCATTCTTTTTCAGGGCCTTCTGAATCGCATCCTTCCTAAGGGTGATAAACTGTGAATGAAGTGCAACCAAATGCTCTGCCTTATACGATTCATCAATCTGATCATCAGAAATAACGGCATCATCTGACCAGTGCTCTTTCTCATAGGTCTTGATAAGACTCTTTAAGTGCTTCCTGACTTCAACAAGAGACGCATCTTCTTTTGCCATCCATCGCAGCTTACCAGCTAACGCTTGCGCCATATTTAAATCAAGCTCAGACTCTAGCTTAGTGAGCTTTTTGACGTTGTCTAAATTGAATTTTGTATTGTTCATAGCTTCTTTATATTATCAGTAACGTACTAAACGATTAGGAAATTCTACCACGCGTCCTTAACCATTTTGCGATAATGTCTTTATTGTTTCCAAAAGTGGCTATATACTCGTCATGAGTCCCTGCCCACAGTAATTCGACTTCGCCTTCATCCTCCTTATCCTCGGGGTCGATAATGAACTCCACCATGATCATGGCGCGATGGACGTTTAGTTCAGCGAAGTAGAACCCATCCGGGTGAGCGCTGTCAAAATCAGGACGATCCTTTAGCATTTCAACCTGATTTTTCCAAGTCGCATTCTTCACATCCTTCTTGAATTTATTTACGGCCTTCATGAACTTCGAATCCCCCCTGTGCTTCTTCTTTCCGGTCAGTCTTCTAAGCTTATCAAGCCCCGTTAATTCCATATTTATCAATAGTGTGTACTGCAAAATTACAAAAATAGTTCCAATTAAATTGAAACTATAACCCTTTGACCGGTATACAATCGTTTACCTTCACTCAATTTTGACCTCCACCGGTATCTAACCGTTTGCCTTTTGCGAGTCGTATTATTCTCAAATACAACTGAAGCAAAAAACGGCTTCAATACCAAGGGAAACTCCGTTCACAGAATTGTTATTCACTAATTGGCAGAGGGCAGGTAGCATACTGCAATAGCCGCCTTTCATCAGGTGTAAACGTCTGTAATTACATACATGCGGACAAGGTTGTGAAATCCTTGAAAATGGTGATGATTAAGTGATCTGAACACCCTGTAGAAGTACAGCGATATTAAATCATCCCGAATGCAGGCACAGTTACCTGACGTTAAAGGCCAGCAACTTCTCATCTTCAATAAAGCACTCCAACCGATCTCCCGCCTTCACCGGCCCAACCCCTTCCGGTGTACCGGTATAGATCAAGTCACCGATCTTAAGAGTAAAGTACTTTGACACGTGCTCAATGATGGAGTCAATGCTGAATAACATGTCTTTTGTATTGCCTACTTGCACGGCCTTGTCGTTAAGGTTCAGATGAAAGTTAATA
>JAESRW010000259.1 GCA_016764395.1 Flavobacteriales bacterium | reverse complement strand
TTGATGATCTCCTTCTTGGCAAACGCATTCAATGGCAGTCCAACTGCCGCGATGTAACCCGTTGTTCCAACTGCCGCTTTAATGAATCCGCGTCGACTTATATCCTCCATTCCGATAGTATTTTGTTTCTTCTCAAGGTTGCGGGTTGCGGATTACGAGTTGCAGGTTACGAGTTGCATGTTACGAGTTACAAGTTGCCCATTGCTCATTGCCCATTGCTCATTGCTCATTGCTCATTGCCCATTGCTCATTGCCCATTGCTCATTGCCCATTGCTCATTGCCCATTGCTCATTGCTCACTGCCCATTGCTCACTGCCCATTGCTCATTGCCCATTGCTCATTGCCCTTTGCTCATTGCTCATTGCCCATTGCTCATTGCCCATTGCTCACTGCCCATTGCCCATTGCCCTTTGCCCATTGCCCTTTGCCCATTGCTAATTCACCACAAACCAACGAACCCTTCATTCTTTGACCGTAATCCTGCCATCAATTTTGGCCGTGATTGCATTTCCTTTATCTCCCTCTTCTTGTATGTAGTCAATGATGGCGTCTCTAAGCTTATGAGCGAGGTTGTCTCTCTTGAGTGGGTCCAGAAAGAATCGCATCTTGTCTCCACCTTCTGCTAAATAATCAGAAGTTGCTACCCGATACTCTCTAGAAATGTCAAATGCTACACCACCAACTGTCATATTTTTTGGTTTGCCATTCTCTATCACCATGGTCAAGCCTGATACCGGCATTCCATTTATCCTTGCCAGGTAATCAAAGAGGCCCTGCATCTTAGCTCCGCTAATGGTGAGCACCACCATTTCATTTTCAAAAGGCATGAGTTCGAATATACGCCTCTTATATACTGGTCCTTTTGGTAAAGTGGTTCTCAAGCCACCATTGTTCAGCATGCAGATATCAGCTGGCGGAAGCCCCGCTTCTTTGCAATATTGATTGGTTTTGGATAGCGTGAGGTCCGCTATAAAATTGCCTAAAATACCTTCGGGAACAGACTTGAACATGTCCAATTCACACTGCGCAAGGACTGCGCTCATGTCTTTTTCCAGCGCTTTACTATAGGGTTCAATCAGCGCCACCATTTCGGGATCATCAACGGGGGTATTCTCTGCCGTAAATTGGATAAATGACGTTTCTACAGATGTGATCTTGGCACCGCCCTTGCATCCTATAAGCAGAATGCTCGCAAATAATGCTACCCTAAATCCTCTTTGTATCTCCGTGTTTACCCTCATTTGTTATCTTCAAATACGTTTACAATGATAATCATAATAGCTAACTAATTAGAACAGTCTATATCCCCACTTTAATTCTAACTTTGACGCGTTCAGAATAAGAGAGAGAGATGTACACTGCTGAAATAGAAATTAGGGTTCGGTATGGGGAAACGGACCGAATGGGTTATGTGTACTACGGTAACTATGCGCAGTATTTCGAAGTTGCAAGGGTGGAGGCCATGCGCGTTTTTGGAATTACGTACAAGGATCTTGAGGATAACGGCATTTTACTCCCAGTCTATGAATTTCAGGTCACCTATCTGAAACCTGCGTACTACGATGACATCCTCACTATCAAAACGACCATCTCAGAAATACCTCAGGCAAGAATTGGATTTCACTATCAATCCTTCAATTCAAACGGTGAAATGGTCAACAGAGCAAAGACCACGCTAGTGTTTATTGATAAGCAGAGTGGAAAGCCCATTAAGGCCCCTGAATTCTTTGTGGAGAAGCTTCAGGCACATTTCTAAGAATTTTCGATAATAATTGATCCGGAAAGCCGTTCAAGAGTATATTTTCAATATTCTTTAATAATGCTTATTTTTGCACGCTTTTAAACAGGCAGTTTTCAGATAAGCTCAAACAGCTTGCGTAGATTATGACGAATCGAATTTTACAACTCTCGTTTATTTCGCTGCTACTATTGACTGGAGTTTCCTGTAGTCAGTACCAGAAGGTGCTCAAAAGCGATGACCTCGAGTATAAGTACGAGCAAGCCACTAAATACTACGAAGATGGAGAGTATTTCAAGGCCCGGAGCTTGTATGAGGAGCTAATTGGATTGTACAGAGGGTTGGGTAAGGCTGAGGAGATTTATTACTACTATGCCTACTGTCATTATTACCTGGAAGACTACGTTATGGCGGCCTTTTATCTGAAAAACTTCATCAGAACGTATCCCAACAGCAAACACGCTGAGGAGAGCATGTTCACTTCAGCTTATTGCTATTATCTGAATTCTCCAGGCCCCAGCCTCGAACAAACCAGTACCCATACGGCAATCGATGAGTTACAACTATTCGCGAACCGTTATCCAAAGAGCCCTCGTTTAGCAGAGTGTAACGACCTGATTGATGTTTTACGAGATAAATTGGAGACCAAAGCCTTTAGGAACGCTGTGCTCTACTTCCACCTTGGAGAATACACCGCTTCAATCGTTTCCTTTGGCAACGTTATTAAAGATTTTCCTGATACACATTACAAGGAAGAGGCCTTGTTTTATATCTTGAAATCCAATTATCTTATGGCTGTCAATAGCATAGAGTCAAAGAAGAAGGAACGATTTCAAGCGACCATCGTTGCATATAATGTCTTTGAAAGCTACAGGCCAGCAGTTGCTGAGCTTGGCAAAGAAGCGGATGGTTCGGGGGCGAATAAAAGCTTGGCAAAAGAAGCCGACTCAATATTTAAGAACGCTCAGAAACAGTTGAATAATAAATCTTAGAAATCAGTATCAATTAACAATTATGGTAGATCACAAGAAATCAAAAGCACACCCATCAGCGGAGACAGTAAATATTATCGACTATGAAAGAAATACCGAGAATATTTATGAATCTATTGTAGTGATGGCAAAACGTGCCAATCAAATCTCTGCAGAGATGAAGGAAGAGTTGGATTCAAAGCTTGCGGAATTTGCTACTTCCAGTGATAATCTGGAGGAGGTATTTGAAAATAGGGAGCAAATCGAGATTTCTAAATTTTATGAGCGTCTTCCCAAGCCAAGCCTTATCGCAAGAGATGAGTTTCTCAATGACAAGATCTATATTCGACGCAAGGAAATAGAGGCGAAGCCAGCAG
Organism: Flavobacteriales bacterium; assembly: GCA_016764395.1. Taxonomy (GTDB): domain Bacteria; phylum Bacteroidota; class Bacteroidia; order NORP154; family NORP154. The sequence continues at coordinate 5,871 of JAESRW010000259.1, read as the reverse complement.
AGGGAGAGGATACCGATAATAACTAAGGCGCTCCCATTTCTTAATTTCCACCAGAGCCTCATGGAGTTGCTTTCCGTGCATGGGTTTTGTCGCTTACTGGCGGGCGTGTATATCCACTTCTAAATGGAACTGTCGGGTAAAAAGATACTGATTGGCGTTTGCGGCAGTATTGCTGCATATAAAATTACGCTACTCGTACGTACATTGGTGAAGGAGGGCGCGGAGGTCAGGTTGGTGATGACTGAGGCTGCAAGTGACTTTATTCCTGCGCTTACACTGGGTGTGCTCTCCAAAAATCCGGTTCTATCTCAGTTTACAGAAGAGAAAAATGGGATTTGGAACAATCATGTAGAGCTTGGCGCTTGGGCAGATGTATATCTAATAGCACCGGTGACGGCCAATACACTTGGCAAGATGGCCCATGGAATATGTGACAATCTACTTCTGGCAGTCTATTTATCTGCGAAATGTCCGGTCTATTTTGCCCCGGCCATGGATTTAGATATGCATAACCATCCATCAACGCGTGCCAATATAAAAACATTGGAAAGCTATGGTAATAGGCTCATTCCGGCTGAGGCTGGAGAGTTGGCAAGTGGTCTCATCGGGGAGGGCAGAATGGCAGAACCGAAAAAGCTTCATGAGGTACTGGTTGCGCATCTACGAGAGCATTCCCAAAAAAAAAGTGAAGAGATCGCATTCACGGGCAAGAAAGTCCTGGTGACCGCGGGCCCCACATATGAAGCCATTGATCCTGTTCGATTTATTGGGAATCACTCCTCTGGGAAAATGGGTTTTGCCCTTGCGGATGAACTGGCCAACGCCGGCGCAGATGTTACATTGATCACTGGACCAACCAATTTACAGGCTACGCATTCTAATATTGAGGTTGTTTCAATCTTATCTGCGGAAGAGATGCTCCACGCATGCATGGAAAGGTTCCCCGGTCAGGATATTGTGATTATGAGTGCTGCTGTTGCGGACTATACGCCTATAGAGGTGGCACCCAACAAAATAAAGAAAAAAGGAGCAGCATTATCGATTGAGCTTAAGCCAACCGTCGATATTTTGAAGGAGCTGGGGACACTGAAAAAGGAGCATCAGGTTTTAGTAGGTTTTGCCTTAGAAACTGAAAATGAAATAGAGCATGCGAAGGGTAAGTTGGAAAGGAAGAACCTTGATTTGATCGTACTTAACTCTTTAAAGGATGAAGGGGCCGGTTTTGGTGGCGATCAAAATAAAGTAACCATTATTGGAAAGGATAATAATATTGTAGAATATAAGTTAAAACCTAAGGCAGCAGTTGCCAGGGATATTGCGAATGCCATAAGTGAACTTCTTTAGATACGATATCAGATTTAGATCAGTCGTGGGACTAACGTTCATGTTAGCTGTACTGATCATTTTTTGTCCTTCAACAGCATCTGCTCAGGAGTTAAACTGTACGGTACAGATTCTGTCCTCTCAAATACAATCCAGTGATAAACGGGCGTTTGAAACGCTTAGGAAGGCGATATATGAGTTCATGAACACCCGTAAATGGACCAATGATCAATTTAGAAGTGAAGAGCGCATTGAATGCTCACTGCTTATAAACATCACTAAGTGGAATAAAGTCGATCTATGGGAAGGAACCATGCAGATACAGGTACGTAGGCCGATCTATAATTCTTCCTTTAACTCCAGGATTCTCAATATCAATGATCAGGACATGGTCTTTACTTATCTGGAATACGCTCCGTTGGAGTTTTCGGAGAGTTCTCACATCAACAATCTTACATCTATCCTGGCTTTTTACGCTTATATCATTCTTGGAGTTGATTATGACTCTTATGCGCTTAAAGGTGGTAGCCAGTACTTCCAAAAAGCTCAGACCATTGCTAATAATGCGCAAGGTGCTCCCGAAAGAGGATGGAAGTCGTTCGACAACAGTAAAAAAAACAAGTTTCATTTGGTCGAAAATATCCTGAATCAAATTTACAGTCCATTTAGGCAATGCCTCTATCAATATCACCGCATGGGCCTTGACAAAATGGTGGACGATGTCAGCGGTGGGCGATTAATCATCCTGGAAAGCCTAGAGCGACTTATTGAGATTCATATACAGCAGCGAAGTTCTTATGTGCTACAGGTATTCTTTGATTCGAAAGCGGATGAGATTGTCAAAATCTTTACTGAAGCTACTCCAGGTGAAAAGGCCAGGGTCCTTAAACTGCTCAATAAAATAGATCCTGCCAATACGACCAAGTACGCCAAGATTAATAAGAAGTAAGACCGCTTTGCTGTAAGACCGCTTCGCTGAAGGATCGCTTTGCTGTAGGATCGCTTCGCTGTAAGATCGCTTTGCTGGTTGATAGTTGTGCTTTAAGAATGGTGTAAGATGCTAAAGCTAAGACTACACCATAAAGAAGGACAAAACCACGCGATGCTGGCGGCATAAATATCTTACAGAGAGCGACAGCGAACGCTCTTACCTCTTACAGTGAGCCCAAGCGAACTATCTTACTTCTCACAGTGAGCCCTAGCGAACGCTCTCACCTCTTACAGTGAGCCCAAGCGAACGCTCTTACAGTGAGCGCAGCGAACGATCTTACCTCTTACAGCGAAGCGCTCTTACTTACTCGGTGCAAATATTCCTACCTTAGTACCATGTTAAAATCGCTATCCATACAGAACTACGTGCTCATTGAAAAGCTCGAGCTGAAATTTGAGAATGGCCTTTCCATTATCACTGGAGAAACTGGGGCAGGGAAGTCTATTCTAATCGGGGCATTATCACTTATAATCGGGGAAAGAGCCGATACCAGTGTATTGCAGGACAAGAATAATAAGTGCATTGTGGAAGGTGCTTTTGATGTGAATGGATATGAGCTCACCTCGCTATTCGCGCGGCATGATTTGGATCATGAGCCTACCACGATCATTCGAAGAGAAATTAATCCGGCGGGGAAGTCCAGGGCTTTTATCAATGATACACCCGTAAAGCTGGCAGTGCTTAAAGAGTTTGGCTTGGAGCTGGTTGATATTCATTCTCAACATGAAAAGCTGCTGCTCTACAATCCCGGATTTCACTTATCCGTTGTGGATGCCTATGCACAGCATGATGTGGCAATGGCTGAATATCAAAAGGAATTCAAAAACTATCTACAAGAACAGAGACTTTTAGAGCGTCTTGTGGAACAGGAAAAGTCAGCACTTTCAGATTTTGATTACCTGACCTTCCAGGTTAAAGAACTGGAAGAAATAAATCTGGAGGAGCAAAATGTCGAAAGCCTGGAAGAAGAGGCCGGTCAGTTGGGACATGCGGAAGAGATCAAACAGGGTTTGCAAAGCACAGTCGGAGAGCTTAGTAATGAAGAGGGTGGCGTGACGTCCTTGCTTTCAATTTCGCTAACGAACATATCCAAGGTAAGTGCTTACCTAAAGAGTGTTGAGGMTTTGGAAGGGAGATTGAAAAGTGTTGCAGTTGAACTGGATGACATTATTTATGAAATGGGGCGGATTGAAGAACAAACAGCCTATGATCCACAACGCCTTGAAACCGTAAACGACTTGCTGAACAAGATAAATCATCTCCTCTTTAAGCATGGCGTCAATCATGTTGAGGATTTGGTGGCCCTCAAGGGTGATCTCAAAGCTAAGCTAACAGACACTGTGTCTCTGGAGGGTACGATTGCGGAAAAGCGCAAGGGTATTGATCTTCTACATGCTTCTCTGACAAGTAAAGCATTGAAAATTTCAAAAGGGAGAAAGGCTGTCTTCAAGATAATAGAATCGGAAATCAGAGATTTGATCCGAGATATGGGTATGGATGATGCGGAGCTACAGGTTAGGCATGGTTCGCTTTCCGCCTTGGGTGCCCAAGGGGTGGACGAGGTGGAGCTCTTACTGAAAGCCAATAAAGGCGGCGCATTTGTGGAACTGAGCAAGGCAGCATCCGGAGGAGAATTATCTAGGGTGATGTTGGCCATCAAATCAAGTATCTCTAAGCTCAAAGCGCATCCCACCATGATTTTTGATGAGATTGATTCTGGAGTTTCTGGTGAAGTAGCAAATAAGATGGGCAGTCTGATGAAAAGCATCGCATCTACATTACAGGTGATTACCATTACGCATCTGCCACAAATTGCCAGTAAGGCCAATGCGCACTTCCTGGCATTCAAGCTCAGCGATAGAGAGAAGGCCCACTCCAATATTAAAAAGCTCAATAACGATGAGCGGGTGGATGAGATAGCGAAGATGTTAAGCGGAGAAGAGCTGTCAAATGCAGCCCTGGAAAATGCCCGGGAGTTGTTGAAGAACGGGTAGCGGAATCTGGGTGCTAGGAGGTATGCGTGGGCGCATCACTATAGATGCGTATCCTTCTTACCACACGACTTAATGCAGCGTCAGCGCTTGGTGGTTACTACTTGCCTAACGAGCGTCTTAGTAGCAAATTATTAGAGGTTCCCTTAAGCTGCGATTCCCGCAGTGGTTTTAAGTCTTTGTTGAACCAAACCGCTTACGCACCATTACTATGGTAGACCTGTATATGAGTGCTAGTTGCCGTCCGAGTTACTGTTGGTTTTTGCACGAGGTTTTATGGAATAATTTAGCATGAGTCCAAGGACTTGGATTTTGTCGGATTTGTAAGACAAACTAATGTTAGATTCTAACCGGTACATTAAAGTAATATTAGATGCTTCGTTCATTTCCCATTTTATCCCACCCTCATATCGGTACAGGTTCACAAATCCAATTCTATTATATTGATCAAAAATTTCGAATGACGAGTAAGGTTTAAGAACATTTCGAAAATTAGATGCTATCTTAATCCTGTTTCTCCAAAAAAAGAAACCTTCAGCTTCAACACGCATACGGTATTGAATTCGCAATGGAACTCCTTCTTTATGCCAGACATAATAACCAGCAACATGTAATCGCTGCCTATGGTCTTGATATCGGGCTAATGAATACCTAAATGCAGATTTCAAGGCGAAATGTTCGCTCAATTTCACTTTCACTCCAGGTTCAAGCATGATTGTTTGCAGAGACTTGAACTTATTCATAATTCGCGGTTGTATATTCATTTCTCCTTTCAACTTATTGTTGAATTTTCTCGAAACGGTGCCCTGAAATATCATCCCCCAATCATTTGCAGGAATTGGTTCACAATGGAAGCAGCTGCCAAACCCATCAAGAAAGTCTTGCCCTGAGGTCTTTGAATTCATCAGGAATGATATTGCCAGAATGGCTAGTGCAACTCGGTGCATTGATATGTGATTGAGTCTCAGGAAGGTTTAGTTACCTGCCGAACGTATCTACACTTCAAATAGTATACAGTACCTCCCTAAGAATGTTTCACAACATAAAGGATTTTATCCCTTGTTGGTCTGCACTAATTTACCTGTAATCAGGGAGATATATGGCAATAAGGGATGAAATCAAGTTGGACTAAGACGTGGGCAGGTAGCTATGCCCTTTCAATATCTTGAGCATCCGCCACGAAAGGGAGCAGTGCTAACGTGCTCAATATCGCATACAGTATTCTCATAGTTCTGGCTAATGCCACATAACTAATTGCATTAATTCAACACTATTGCTCACAACGCGAATGTTTCGCGCACTTCGTGAACCGTCCCAAGGCCATCAGCTAGAACCAGGCCTCAAGCCCCCAGCTCCAAGCCTCCAGCACCCAGTATCCACCACCCAGCCCCTAGAACCTAGCCCCATTATCCAGTATCCAGCCGCCACCACCTAGCACCCAGCCCCCCAGCACGAAGCATCCAGCATCCAGTATCCAGCCCCCAGCATCCAGCATCCAGCATCCAGCATCCAGCGCCCAGCCCCAAGCACCAACTACCCAGCACCCAGCCCCTAGAACCCAGAACC
>JAESRW010000258.1 GCA_016764395.1 Flavobacteriales bacterium | reverse complement strand
TGAAGTTTTGCAAATATCTACCGGAGTTTGGTTGGGACCCAGTTGTGCTTACCGTGGAAGCTGGTAGCTACTCCTCCAAGGATACCTCTTTAGATGAGGATGTGATTGCCGGCTTACCTATTTATAAAACCAAAACATTTGAGCCTTTTACCATCTATAATAAGTTAAGGGGTAGTAAAGGCAATGCGGTCCCTGTTTCCCTTATGGGGATTAAAGAAGACAAACGCCTCATCCAACGCTTATCACTATACATTAGGGCTAATTTCTTTATTCCTGATGCTAGAAAGGGGTGGAAGCCACACGCTATTAGGGAAGTGAAGAAAATTATGCGCGAACACGATATTTCCGCGATGATCACAACCGGCCCTCCTCAAAGCACGCATCTGATAGGCCTGGAGCTGAAGAAAGCGTTCAGGCTCCCCTGGGTGGTGGATTTTCGTGATCCGTGGACTACCGTCTATTATAATAAGTTCTTCCCAAGAACAGCAGCTACAGAGCGAAAGGATAAATCCATGGAAGATGCGGTGCTTTCTCAAGCAGATGCAGTGATCGCAGTGAGCGCTGGATTGGCTGCAGAATTTAAAGATAGGGCTAAAAACCTGGAGGTCATTTACAACGGATTTGATGATTCCGATATTCCCCAAATAAGCCCGGAAGTAACGAAAAGCTTTGCGCTGGAGTACATTGGCAATTTAAAGCCCAATCAAAATCCGAATCAACTTTGGATAGCACTGAAGGAGTTAATAGCGGAGGTTCCAGGCTTCAAGGAAGCCTTCAAATTAAATCTAACCGGCAATATCGATAAATACCTGGCTGAAGATTTAACACACAAATATGGGCTGAGTTCAATCCTTAATATTATTTCATATGTATCACATAAAGAAGCGGTTGAAAGGATGGTCAGGGCCAGCTTATTGCTTTTTATTGTTCCTGAAGCTGATAATAATCAGCTGATAATAACCGGCAAACTATTCGAATACATTGCTTCCCAAACACCGGTTTTAGCAATCGGACCGGTTGATGGCGATGCAGCTAAGCTATTGAAAGAAGCTGGAAGGGATTTGATGATTGACTATGATTCAAAAGACGAGATTAAAAGACAAATATTAGGGCAATTTAACAGATGGGTGGAATGGGGTAAAATCTCTGGCAAGCACAAAAGCACTGATCTGATACAATTCTCTCGTAAGCACCTCTCAGAGAAATTGGGCAACGTTTTGAATTCCATTCTACAATGAGCACAGAAGTAATAGATATCAGCTCGTTTGAGCAGGACAGCTCATTCTACGGGAACATTCCTTTAATTCTTACGATCAAAAACTTTGACCTGGCGGCTATCCGAAAGAGGTATTTGAATTCTAAGAACAATGCATCTGGCCGAGCAGGAAGTGTTGAGCGTAGGGAGGCTGGCGACGGTGGGGTTGCCTGTCTTATGATAGCGGATGGTACGATACAAAATTGTGAGGTATTGGTAAGGTTGAAAGAACCGAGAGGAGTGGACGCTAAAGACGGAATGTTGGCTTTCTCATCGGAGGCCACAGTTTACATACTGAAAGAAGGTATGGTTGAAACCATTGAAGATGACTGGTTCAGTTATATTCACACGGTCAATTTTTCTCCTTGGGATGAAGACAAAATACTGGTTTCTTCCTCCGGTTTTGATTGCATTTTTGAATTTGACATGAAGAGCAAAACCAGGTCGTTTGAATGGTTTTCCTGGGAACATGGCTTCAGTGAAGGACTGGACTCAAAAACCGGCCAACCATTTCAGCTTACTCGGAGCAAAGAAGATGCTGATCGGTATGAAAGAGAAGGGGTAGCACATGTACTCATTGAGAATCCTGTAGGGGTAAGTCTTCCCACTGCGAACCGGGCGGCCTTTATCAACTCTGTGTTTTATGATGAAAATGATGCGTCGAAAATATTAGCAACTTTCTTTCACGAAGGAAAAGTATACAGCATTGATCGCAGTACTGGTCGAGCGACAGAACGAATTGGAAAATTGTCTAAGCCCCATGGGGGAAGAAATTACAAGGATAAATTTTTGGTCACCAGCACTGGAAGCGGGGAAGTGGTTATAGGGCAAAACAGTGCAGTTAAAAGGTTCAACCTTGCCAATTTAGCCGGGAAGCCTGAGGGCCTGGGCGATATGGAATGGGTGCAGAATACTGTGGGCATTGACGATCTTCTGGTTGCCATTGATTCTAACCGAACCGCCTTTGTGGTGATCGACCCGGTGCGTAAGCTATACGATATGGTGGCTTACGATGATAGCTGGGCAGTTCAGGATGCCGTGGTAGGGACGCTCAATGAAGAAAAGAAGGAGCTGCTGAGGAATCTTTAAACGATCCAGCGTATCAGTTCAAACGCTTCTGCATATTCCGTGTTTACCTTAGAGCCTCTTACCCGGGCAAGTCCGTCGAACAGGGCTCGGTCCGAATACTGCCTGAATGCCTGAGACTTGTATTCTTGAATCGCTCGCCATTTGTCATCCAGGTGGTCCATATTGAGCTTGACAAAGAAATCATTGCTGAAATGGAATGAATTCCATGGGAGCTCATAACCGAGCATGTTACAGTTTTTAAACGCACGTACCCCTTCCTCGTAAATGACATGATGATCTTGATGCACATCTTTAGAGTTGGGCATAAACACGGTGTCCGGATTGATGCTTGATCTCAATTTTATCATCTCTTCCAAAATAGGCTGTCGGTGCTCAGGGAAATCTCTTACCGGAAACTGAAAGGTTTTAATCCTTTCCGGGGGGATGCCCAAGTGGCCAGCTGCTCTCTCTAGTTCTTGATACAATACATCTTTCTCAAATCCTTTCGGAACAGACTTGGTGCAAGGAGAAAATGCAGCATACCAAAATTCTGTCCCCTCTTTGGACATTTTACTAATCGTTCCTCCAGATGAGAATTCCCCATCATCCGGATGAGGTGCCAATATGAGTGCTCTTGTCATTTTTTAAGTTTTTTAATCAGCGAAACCAGCGGGTTCGTGGGGGAAATGAGCTTCTTGTAGATCTTAGACTTAAGATCTGTTTTATAATCGAAATGAGATTTAACAGGTGCATTTAAGATGTTCTCAAATTCTTCCTCCGTATACCCTAGCTTCTTGATTACGTATTGATAGTCCTCCCTGATAAGTTCTTTTTCATACGGATCTGAAGTCAGCTCTTTTAAAGCCGCTTCGCGGGTCATAGACCCGGCACAAATGAGATTGGAGTAATGTGCTTTCCGCTTGTCAACATTGAATTTTCGGGGCAATATATAACCCTGATAAAATCTGGTAAAGACAGATTCATAGTGCTTGCCTCCATAGTCTACCCAACTGAGTTTTTCCATGATGACTTTTTTCGCTTCATGCTTATCAAAAGCCATGAAATTATAGGGGAATACCGTTTGTATGTTTCGATCCTTTTCGAAATGCCTCAACCGTTCTACTCCTAGGGAAGGATAAGTATTCAGTTCAATGGTCCCGAATTGCCTATTGATATCGTTGATGTTCACCAGATCATTTTTATTGAACGTCCAGCTCTTAGGCATTATTTTTTCGGTCACATTGTTAAAACCTTTCAGAATGTACTTAACATTATTGTCATCGGCTACCTGATATAGCGTTGCATTGATCGCATGATCTGTAATGGCTTCTATATCAATAACGGATGCAGAGAAGTAGGCTTTTTGCAAGCTTTTGAATTCCTCCCAATCAATGACATGGGTTTCCAGGTCAATCGTTAGTTTGCGTAGGATATTTTGAATATTCTTTACAGCCAGTTTGGAGTTCCAGCCGTTGTCCAGATGAATTGCTAAAGGCCTCAATCCGAATTCTTCAACAACAAGATACGCTAAATAGGTACTGTCAACCCCTCCACTAATTCCGATTACACAATCATATTCCTGGTCCTCACCAGCTTTTTTGATGGTTGCAAGAATAGACTTCAGGGATGCAGCAGATGTTTTGGAATCGCGCTCGTCTTTTAAAACCAATCGAAGATACTCAGAACAGTGGTTGCAATATCCAGAGGCATTGAACTTGATCTGACGATCCGTGGTGTCCATGACACAACGTGTACATACTTGGATAGCCTCACTCATGCGCAAACATTTCCTGCAGCTCATCACTATCAGGGTAATTGATCAGCACGGCTCTCTTTCTTCCGATAAAGACGAAAAGGCTCCCCGCTGCTACTGCGGACGCCCCTCCCTGGCTTACCGCTTCCTCAAAATGTTCGTATTGCCCTGCACCGCCAACTGCGATTACTGGAATACTGACTGCATCGCAAATTAGCTTAATCAGCTCAATATCGTAGCCCTCCTGCATGCCATCCCGGTCCATTGAATTGATCATGATTTCTCCCGCTCCGGCTGCTTCTGCCCTTTGAGCAGCTTCAGCGGCATTGCTTGAACTGCGGACCTTTCCACTGTTAGTATAGACCCTATATTCTCCGCCTTCCTTTTTGACATCTATGGAAGCAACAATCGACTGCCTGCCATATATTTTTGACGCTTCTGTAAGAAGGGAAGGGTTGTTAACACAAGCCGTATTGATGACCACCTTTTCAGCTCCAGCTGAGATCAGTTGTGAAACATGCTCTAAACTGTTGATACCTCCTCCTACTGCAAATGGCATAAACGCCTCTTCACCGATGTTACGGATAACTCCGATATCCGTAATTCTATTCTCTTTGGTAGCCGTAATGTCGAGAAATACCAACTCATCTGCTTTGGCATCGTTGAATATTTTTACGGCGTTCATGGGATCCCCAACATAGGTGGGGTCTTTGAACTTGATGGTCTTTACTAAGCCTTTATCCTTCAGCAACAAGCAGGGAATAACTCTGGGTCTGTACATTTTTAAACAGGTTTCATTCTTCTTGATAGGCCAATCAAGGTGTAAAGTTAGGGTAATTCACAGCAGATAGGGATAAAAATAAAGTACAACACCCTTTTAGCGCTTGTTTTGTTCCGATATGAAAGAAAGATAGCGAGTGAAGCCAAGATGAAACCTCCACTCAAGTAATTTGGAATTTTGTCATTTCGAACCCCAGGGGGGTGAGAAATCTCCATAAACCTACCGTAAAGCCGGAACAGGTACCTCTTAGGCGTTCTCCACAAAATTTTGGAGTAATTTCAAACCATCATCATGGCTCTTTTCCGGATGGAATTGGGTAGCAAAGATATTGTCTTTCACCATGGAGGAAGTGAAGCTTAAACCGTACTCTGTACTGGCCGCTACGTCTGTTTCATTATTGCTCCTGACGTAGTAAGAGTGTACAAAGTAAAACGAAGGATTCGCATGCATACCCCGGTACAACACCGATTCGTTTCCTAAATTGAGTGAGTTCCATCCGATGTGGGGAATGCGATATTTCTTTTCCGCTTCAGGAAAGGAAAACTGAACAGTTTCCGCATCCAGCCACCCCAAACCTTTAGTGTTTCCTTCTTCACTATACTTGGTGAAAAGCTGCATGCCCAGACAGATTCCCAGAATTGGTTTCCCTTTTTCCAGGACTTCCTCATTGAGGGTTTGGATCAGCCCCCGTTCGTTAAGGTTTTCCATGCCCCGCTCGAAATGTCCCACTCCAGGTAAGATCAGCTTATCTGCAGCTTGGATTTCCGCTTTATCTGCTGAAACCTTGGCCTCAATCCTCAATCTTTTGAAAGCCTTCAAAACCGAGTGAAGGTTTCCCATTCCATAGTCAATAATCACCAGCATGTTCAGATATAATAATGCGATTCTGTTCTAAATGTAAAAATACGATTACGCAATAGTTTTATAGGTGCATTATTGCAATAATATAAAGTCTAACTTCTGTTCAACAGGGTTAGTAATTTCATTGAAGCCTGTTTCTTCCCCGACTCCCCCGTCGAATTATACGAAGATTTTAAAAATATGCTCTGTCATTGAGCACCTGTCTGGCTTAGTGGTCGGTCTTGCTATTGGGCTGCCAGGTTTAGCCAAAGACTGGTGATGTTGTTGAATAACTCCCACCAGTGATTGGCACCTTCTCTCATGTCCTGTCATAGAGATACACACATCAACCTTGTTCATCGATAGGTGCTTACCAATTTCGGATGAGCACCAAGGAATGAGTTGGTTCTAGGTGGAACGATAGGAATTCTGCTTCAGAATAGGGGGTTTATACTCTATGGTATTAAAATTAGAAACTGTAAACTTGTCGCGATAAATACTTTTATTGCTTTCTCCTATTAAGTAAGTATTCTGTAACTGTGCGCTATGTTGGCACGAACGTAAATGTATATGAAATCTAGTCCCATGAAAACACAGACACCTTCTAAGAAGAATACAGCTGTTGAAGCGAATATTCGAGTTTGGCGTGTTTCTTTAATCTGTATAATATGCTTGGTAAGTTGTACCAGCGCATGGTCTCAATGTGGATCGTGGAAGCAGCGCGCAAATTTTGGTGGTACTGCGACAAACGAAGCCATTGGTTTTTCCATAGGAACTAAAGGCTACATTGCCAATGGTTCCGACGGCGTATCACTCCGGGAGCTCTGGGAATATGATCAGGCTACGGATACATGGAGCCAAAAGGCCAATTATGGAGGGACTCCTCGCTGGGGGTGCGTGGCATTCACTATTGATAGTTTCGCGTATGTTGGAACCGGTAATGATGGAGGGTTGACCAGTGATTTTTGGCAGTATGATCCAGCTGTCAATTCGTGGCAACAAATTGCACCCTTTCCTGGGGGTGCCAGAAGTGCTGCAGTGGGTATGACGATAAATGGTAAAGGTTATGTAGGTGCCGGATTCGCTGGAACTAAAGTTAAAGATTTTTGGGAGTATGATCCAGTTGGAGATCAATGGACACAAAAAGCGGATTACGGTGGCGGCAATACGACCAATGCCACGGGGTTTGGAATAAATGGAAAGGGTTATTTTGGTACTGGTGAAAATAACGGTGGTGTCACTAGCCAATTTTGGGAATATGACCCACTGACAAATAGTTGGACGATTATTGCCGCATTTGGAGGAGCGGTTAGACTTGATGCATCGTCTTTTGTGATAGGAAGCAAAGGTTATGTAGGAACAGGAGATGTTGGCGGACTGTCAGATGATTTCTGGGAGTATGATCCGGTCAGTGATACCTGGACTGAAAAAGAACTGTTCGGTGGCGGACCCAGAAAGGGGGGAATTGCCTTTGCCATTGATTCTTTGGGCTATTTCGGTCTGGGCTCCGATGGGGCTGGTTTTGTTGATTTTTGGGAATACAACCCAAATTCGAATGCTCCCAATGCGGGAGTTATCACGGGACAGACTAATGTAAATGAATTTGAGCAATCAGCCTATGCAGTGAGCTTTGAGGCTGGTGTTGCTTATACTTGGTCGATTACCGGCGGTGCTCAGGTCAGTGGGGGTCTCAGTAATGCCATTGAGGTATTATGGAACACCATTGGTACAGGCATTATATCAGTTGTGAAGTCGGACAGTGCCAATGGGTGTTCCAGCGATTCGTCCGTTTTATCGATAAATATAGGCACGACTTCTATTTTTCAGTCGGGATTTGGATATTCCCAATTGCAGGTTAGCCCCAATCCAAGTACTGGGATGTTTGCGATTAAATACACCAATTTGACCGGGGACGCGTTGGAAGTGACTGTGCACAATGTGGTTGGACAATTGGTTACGCGAATGGATGAACAATCCGTTGCAGCTGCTTCTATTGGATCACATAATCAACGTAATTTCATGGTCAACCTGAGTGCATACCCTTCCGGAGTTTATTACGTTCGGCTTAAGGAAAAGAACACGATCCAGATCGCGAAACTCATCAAATATTAGGCAGTATAAATGTCTAGGGTGCATTGTTTGATGTGATTTTCTTCCAGAATCCCCTGATAAGATTATCTACATCTTCAGAGGGTTTTATTAAGAGCAGAAGAACAAGATAAGCTACAGTAACCACTGTGCCTCTTTGAAGAATATCCAGGTATGTATTTTCAATTATTGGGAGAATGTTCCCAAGGAAGTAAGCCGTACCACAAATCAATAGGGCCTTCGGGGTATTAATGGTAAAAGGATGGATCTTTAACCTATACCATACAAATAAGAATCTGAGTACATTAATGAGGGAAATTGAGATGAACGATGCTATAGCAGCCCCTACAATTCCAAATTTCGGTATTAAGAGTAGATTCGAGACGATTGTTATAAGAGCAAGGAATGGCAAAAAGAAGATATTCCAGCGGTAGTATTTTGAATTGGTAATGACCTCTGTATTTAGACCAAAAGCCATATCTATCAATTTAACCAATCCAATATAAAACACCACATATTTACCAATTAAAAATTGAGCTGAATTGGGAATGAGTAGCAATACGGAATCAATGTTGACCCAGATGCCAGTAAATAGAAAGGCTCCGACTAACAAAAGATTCAGCGAGGTTTTCTGGTAAATTTCCTCAATCTTGCTCAAATTATTTTCTTTAAAAGCTTTGGCTATGATTGGTGAAGATATCTCGGACAACGTTCTTCTCGGCATCTGAATAATAGCGCCTAAATAGAATGCTACCCCATAGATTCCAGCCGCATCAAGCCCGGACATTGACCCAAGCATAATGGTATCAATCTTTGATACAATTATGCCGCTACCTGAGCCGAGAATTGTATATAAACTAAAAAAGGTCATCTCTTTACTCATCTCAGATCTAAAGATTGACAGGTCAGGCCTTAAAAATAGATGACCGAGCTTCTTGACATAGACTATTAGAAGTGCCAATGCGGTTGCATATATACCGATGATCCATATTATGAAATCTTGAAACGTGAGCAGATCCAGAAAATACAAGCAGCAGCCAATGGCCAGAAGAGCCCTGATTAAGATTTCTTGGATCAATTTGGGCATGACAATCTTGAGCAAGGATCGACAATAGGCTGCAAAAACATTGTAGAGTAAGATGAGGCCGGTCAGAGGAATGACATAATATCTGAAG
>JAESRW010000257.1 GCA_016764395.1 Flavobacteriales bacterium | reverse complement strand
TGCCATCGATCAAAAAATCAAAGAGCTAAAAGCCATGAAGAAGATGATCTATAGCAAGATGAAAGAGGCTGAACAGATTTGTCTCCCGAATTCAGAGAACGACAATTGTCAAATTGTTTGATGCGGGTTTAAACGCGTTCCATGGTGCAAGTGACCAAAAGTTATGGAGTGTGTCGAAAGGAGCACCGTGGAGAAGCAAGGAGCGCTGATCACTACTAAAATCAGCTATCTCAATACAATATTAATTGGGCTTCAAAGGTGTGAGAGAATTGAGCCCAAACGATTGGTCAACAATGGATGGACTGCTTGCGACCTTCGCGCAAATCTTTGCGAACTTTGTACTTCCGCTAAAGCTTCGGGCCGCCGTGCTCCGTTGCTGAAGCTATGGCGCAATCGACCAAAGGCTATGGCCGACGGTGGCAACGACACGCGGTGCGGTTAATTTACCCCCCCTGAATTCAATTTATACCGCTCGGATAATCAAATGCTAACGCTTCACTTACTGTCCAGTCAAATGTAGCAGATTCACAACTTTCAACTCCCCACTTTTAACTTTTTACTTTCAACTTTTTACTTTTTACTTTTCACCTCATCCTCTCCACCCTCATCAAACCTCCACTTCCTAAGCATACTCCTTCGCCGCTTTCTTCCTGAGTTTAAACAAATGAGTTCCTACAGAGTTGATATCGAGTACCAAGCAGCACCTCCCATCGCCCATGATGGTTACCCCGCTGAAAAACTTAACCTGATCCACAGGTTTTTCCAATCACTTTTCTACAATTTCTTTTTGCTGTAACAGCTTATCCACGATCAGCCCTATTTTTCGATTATTACTGGTCACTACAATGACGTTCGATCTGCCAGAGCCTCCATCATCTGGCGATTACCCCAGTGACATTAGCTGGTTATTCTGTTCTGCCCTAAAAAGGTCCCGTAAGGAGATAACTGATATGGTTTCCTCTTGATAACCCATTACCAGGCCGGCTCCTACTACCTCGTGTATGGCATCGGATTTAACAGATTCTACAGACAAGGTGTGAGAAAGAGGGACCGCAAAAACCTCCTTTTCCAATTCAAATAAGCTTTCCATCCGCTGATGGAAGTCCACTCTTATTAAGCGTGGCGAGATCCTGGGAATGCCGGTTCTTAAGGGCCAAACCTTTATCCATTTTAGAAGTTTCCCCTCCTACACGATGCCTGCCCTCTGCTAAGACACATTCTAAAACTGTTCGGATATACCTTTCGTATTCTACCATCTGCACACACCTATTCAAAATTAGTTGACTGTATTTGATTTTTGAACCGGAATAGTGCCGGCGCCCTGCCATCCTATAACGCTGTAACCCGTTGAAAATATGTTCTCAAGCGCTTTTAAAATAAAACCCCGAGGGTTAACCCATTTATAATAAAAAGCAGTAGAAACCTATTGCATATAAGCTCTCTGAAGAGCCAACAGGATTCCTACTGCCTAACTAATCCAGGTTTCATTGCGCGAGCTCAGCTACATTTACATTCTCCATCTCCTCATTCAGTATGGTCAATACATCAATGAGAATAATTAAGCGTTCATCAAGCGTGATGATGCCCTTAACATAATCAGTACCGCTACCAGCATTAAGCATAACACTGGTATTTCTCTCAATGTTCTCTTCTGTGATGGCCAGTGAGTCTGGTACATTATCGAGCAAAATGCCTGAAGTGAAGCCGTCAGCTTCTACCACCAGGGTGTAGCTGGTTAGCTTTTCCTGCTTTTTTACTACACCTTCTTCAACTTCTGACCCATTGGTTTGTGAATAATCCGCCTTCTGAATACCAAATCGGTTTACTAAGTCAATGATGGCGATGATATTTCCTCTAATATTGCCCACACCCAGTATATGATCAGGTGCTTCAGGCATAGAAGCAATTTCTGGTGTAATCACCACTTCTTTCACCACTTCAATAGGAACTGCATATTCTTCATTTCCCAATTGAAAGACAATCATCTGGATTGTCAGATGAGAGGTTTTCCCTGCCTCGGTTTCCCGGGTCACGCCCGGGGCTATTATACTTTCTTTTACTGACATGACCTTTGAATTACAGGACTTGCCACTGCTATATTTACCTGCTCGTTATCAGCAGTTGGCTTCAGGCTATCCTTGGTTAATATTAATTTTGAATTTGCCATTTTAAATAAGTTTGTGTGATGGTTAAAGTTCAGGGAGATACCACCTGGATACCTCCCTGAAAGTAATAGCACTTCCCTGTTATGCTAGAAGTGCTACTTCCGTTATTACTGCAATCGGGCTTTTGCCAACTCGGATTTTCCTTCCAATTTGCTCTTCTTGGCTTTGGCTTTAGCTAAATTCACTGACTCTCTACGTTCCGTTCTTTTGGGTGCAGATGCTTCAGCTCTAGCAGCTTCTCTCTCTCTCTCTTTTCGCTCCGCTTCCGAAGATTCAGCCAAATCAAATGTGCTTACTCCTTGAATCAGATCCTCGGAGATATCATTCAGCCTCTTACTTGAAGCAGCGAATTCCTCTATGGCAGCTGTCAGCTGTTGCGATGTGCCCGCAACATGTTGTGCTCCAGAAGCAGTTTGCTCTGATACGACCACGACTTCTTCAATTGACTTAGCGATTTGATCAACACTGATCTTCTGCTCATCCGTGATCTCCTTGATAGAGTTCGACTGCTCCAGTGTTTGCCTTGTTAAAACCGAGATACTTTCGAAAGATTTAGCCGCTTGTCCAGAGGCATCTTTACCGGTATCAACACTGGATGCCATCTGTTCGATTGCCTTGGCTGCTGCCTCGGTATCGTTTTGAACATCATCCACCAGGTTGTTGATATCGTCGACTGACTTCTTAGAGCCTTCAGCCAATTTTCGAATCTCCTCAGCTACCACTGCAAACCCTCTACCTGCTTCACCTGCTTTTGCCGCCTCTATGGCTGCGTTAAGGGCCAGTAGGTTGGTTTGTCGGGCAATGTCGGTGATGACACTCAAGGTTTTGGTGATTTCCTCCGATCGCTTTTTCAAGATATCGATGGAGTTGGCAGTGACATTAGCGGATTCAGCGATCTCGTCAATATTGAGAACAAGGCCATCCATGATCTCCTTACCTTCCTTGGCATTCTCCTCACCGGTTGCTGCTGCTTTATTCACACTGGCAACTTGATCAATCATCTGCTCGGTAGACTTCTTCATGCCTTCCAGCACTCTTGACGCCTCATCCGTTTTCTTTGCCTGACTTTGAGCACCTTCAGCCATTTGCTGTACAGCAGAAGCTACATCCAAGGTATTCTTGTTCATATCGTCTGACTGACTCACCATTTGCTGAGATGATGTTCCAACCTCGAGCGCATTGTTATTTACGCCACCCAAGAGATCATTCAGATTGTTAAGGGCCAAATTCATGGCATCCGCCATGTCTTTCAAGTCTCCCTTGGCATCTATATCCACTTGTTGGGTAAGGTTACCTTCACTCAGGGCCACGATAGTCTCGGTCACCGAGTTGATCGGATCAGCAATCCCTTCAAGCAATCCATTGATGGCTCTCATGAGTTCCTCCGTACCACCTTTCGCCAATTCCAGGTCAACACGTTCGCTCAATTTTCCCTCTTCTGAAACAACCTGCACCACTCTTTGGATTTCCTCCTGAGCAATCTCAAGGTTCTTGACGTTCTCCTGTATTTGTCGTTCCTGTTCTTTTTGCTGCGCAATATCTTTAACAAATGCAGTAAACCTGGTGTTGCCACCTGCTTCTGCCTTGGACATCGTTAAGAGCACAGGAACCCGTTTTCCATCTTTTCGCTGGACCTCGATCTCACGGCCAGTACCTACAATTTTGTTAGTACCTGTATTCATGTTGGCATCAACATACCCATCGTATGGCGCTTTAATTTCGTCCGGCACATAGTTCTTGATGTTATTACCAATCGTTTCCTCTGCAGTATAACCCCACATCTCCTCGGCTTTTTTGTTCCAAAAGACTACGGTGCGCGTTTGATCAATGCTCACAACCGCATCCGGACAGGCCATAAGAATCTTGTCATTTAGGTCTTTTTCGTTCTGCGCCTCCATCTCAATCTTCTTCTGCTGGGACAGGTCCTTCACAAAAGAAGTGAATCGAACTTCGCCATCAACTTCTGCCTTGCTCATGGTGAGCATTACAGGGACCCGCGAACCATCTTTGCGCTGTACCTCAATTTCCCTTCCAGTTCCAACAATCTTGTTGACTCCTGTTTGGATATTGGCATCAACATAACCAGCATGTGGCGCTTTCACCTCGTCTGGCACGAAATTCTTGATGTTTTTCCCAAGGGTTTCAGAGGCCATGTATCCCCACATTTCTTCTGCTTTCTTGTTCCAGAAGGTAATGGTTTTTTCCCTATTAATGGTGACCACCGCATCGGGGGCTTCCATGAGGATGGCTTCATAGATTTTCCTTTCTCTTTCAGCCAGTGCTTCAAGCCGCTTCTGCTCGGTCAGGTCCTTCACAAAAGAAGTGAACCTAATTTCGCCATCAACTTCCGCCTTGCTCATTGTGAGCATTAAAGACACTCGAGATCCATCTTTGCGCTGTACCTCAACTTCTCTTCCGGTTCCAACAATCTTGTTGACTCCAGTAGTAATGTTGGCATCAACATAAGCATCGTGTGGCATTTTTACCTCGTCGGGTACGAAATTCTTAATGTTCCGGCCAATGGTTTCCTCTGCCTTGTATCCCCACTTCTCTGCTGCTTTTTTGTTCCAGAAAGTAACCATTTTATCCCCATCAGTGGTGATCACTGCATCGGCGGCATCCATGAGGATGGCATAGTTGATTTTCCTTTCTCTTTCAGCCAGTGCTTCCAGACGCTTCTGCTCGGTCAGGTCTTTCACAAAAGAAGTGAATCGAACTTCGCCATCAACTTCCGCTTTGCTCATGGTGAGCAATACCGGAACCCTAGATCCATCTTTGCGCTGTACCTCAATTTCCCTTCCGGTTCCAACAATCTTGTTGACCCCAGTTTGGATATTGGCATCAACATACCCTTCATGTGGCGCTTTTACCTCATCTGGCACGAAATTTTTGATGTTCTGCCCCAAAGTTTCCTCGGCTTTATATCCCCACATCTCTTCTGCTTTCTTGTTCCAGAAGGTAACGGTTTTAGCCCCATCAATGGTGATCACCGAATCGGCAGCTTCCATGAGGATGGCTTCGTTAATTTCCTTTTCCTTAGTGGCCTCATTTTCTGCCTCTTTCTGCTTGCTGATGTCCTTCACGAAAGAGGTGAACTTGGTTTTTCCGCCAATTAGCACCTTGTTCATCGTGAGCAGAACCGGCACCCGCGTTCCATCTTTGCGCTGTACTTCTACTTCGCGGGCTATACCCACAATTTTGTTCACACTGGTAGTGAGGTCGGCATCCACATAGGAGTCATGCAGTGTGTTCACCTCATCAGGAACAAAGTTCTTTATGTTCCGGCCAATTGCTTCCTCCTTGGTCCATCCCCAGATCCTCTCAGCAGCGGCGTTCCAGAATTCTACATTTTTGGTTTCGCCGTCGATGGTAATCACAGCGTCCACATTTTTTTCGAGCAGCTCCACATTGGATGCGAGTCGTGCCTCCAGCAGTTTTACTTGCTTTTCGAGGTCTTTATCACCTTTTTTCATTGATTTTGATTTTGGATTAGATTTTGTTTCAGTTAATGCTTCTTGTTGTTCTTGTTCTTCTTCATACTCTTGTTCTTCTTCCTCCGCTTTTTCCTGCGCCTCAATCATAACTGAGGACACAATTTCAAAAGCATCGGTCCAAGCTTTTTCCAGCTCCTTGGTCCATTTTGACTTAAGGCCCTGCTTGAGTGTTGCCAGCAATGCCTTACCCACCACTGGATAATGCTCTGCAGCCGCTCCATATGCATCGTGTCGAACGCCGAGATCCTGGACATCGCTTATAATATCTTCCAGTGAATCGAGATTTTTAACGACCACATCCAGCATGGCCATGAGTTTGATACCCTGGGGGTCAACGTCCTTGGGAAACAGTTCCCGAACGCCAGGAGCCAGCTTAAAGAGCTTTCGATAGAAAAGCGCTCCAACCTTGTCGGCAGTGGGTAGCACCACCTCCCAGGACTTCCTTATAATTTGTATTTGCCTTTTGGTTAACATGTGATTGATTTTTAGGGATTAATGGTATCGATTAGGGTGTTTCTATTTGACAATTTGTTTCAGTTTATAATTCTTGAAATTCTTTTTCCCGGCCAATTTTTACGGGCTTACCTACCATTATGGTGGATACAATTTCATATGCATCCGACCATGCCACTTCTAGCTCATCATTCCATTTGGTTTGCAATTCTTCTTTGAGAGTTGCCAACAATGCCTGGCCCACCACCGGATAATGTTCTGAAGTCGCTCCATAGGCATCATGCCGAACACCCAAGGCCCCTACATCATTTGCAATATCCTCAAGAGCATCTAGATTATTGACCACCGCATTTAACATGGCCATGAGTTTGGAAGCTTGGGGGTTAATATCTTTAGCAAACAATTCCCTAACTCCAGGAGCCAACTCAAAGAGTTTCTCATAGAAGAGTGCGCCAGCCTGGTCCGAAATGGGTAATACTTCCTTCCAGGATTCCTGTATTATGTGTATTTGCCTTTCTGTTAACATGTGATTGAATATTAGTGTTTGATTTTATCGCGTTGGGTGTTTCTATTTGACAGTACGAGTATCCAGGAATAAACAGCCAAAATGCTAAATGGCATAATGACATCAAATACAGTTACGTCGCCATACCATAATAATGCGGTAGTCAGAATAGGTATGGTGGCTACAGCCATTAATATTGATATACAGAATAATGCGTTCATGATTGCCTATTGATCATTAAGAATTTTGTTGCGGTTTTCGATTGGAATAACCAGCTCACCAATTTGGTCCAAATCCAAATTTTGGTAGGCAAAAGAAATGACTTTCAGCTTGGTGATTTTTAGGGCTTTTGGCATGCACCAAATCTACTCGTAGCTCATTCCTGCCACAATACCTCAGTTTACGTATTTAGAATAAAATACCGCGCAATTTGATACCATACATTACGTAGCCGCTAAAAACACTGCCCTGAAAGCGGCGGAATTCGCATGCTAAAATGCAGGTATTAATTGCTGTTGGAATGTCCTTCGGCCGCCGAAGGCTTGCCGAAGACGCGGCAAATTGATGATGTCAAATGGGGGATGGTAAATTGTGGGTTGGTTACTGTTGGAATGTCAAATTTCCCCTGTTCATCGGAATTCTACAGTACCTGCATTTCCAGTTTAACCGCAAAGGTCTTATTGAAAGCTAACGGTTTCTCCCAAATCAACTCTCTCTTGAAATATTACAACGTTATTGTAAACTAAAGCCTTGAAGTTCTGAAATTCACGGGTTTGATTGGTTAGGATTAGAGTTGCAGAGCAGAATGTAGCAGATCCAAAGAATGGTTAAGAGTTCATTACACTTTGATCCAGAACCCGCGCTTCGGCTGCGCTCAGTGCTCGGTATTTTGGTACAACGAGTGGTTGTACCCAGATTCAATTCGGACTATTTTATTTTGCAGTTTCTTGAGGTGAGATGAATTTCGTAACAGTTAATTCTCCTGTACTCATGCTTTTAGGCATCTCGTGCTTAGTGAGCCTAGTTGTTGAAAGGAAAATGGATTGTCCAATTTATGCTGTCATAGTGGAACCTGCTTACAGGACGGGCAGGCGAGGATGACACGGACCTACCAACCGGCTATTGGTGCCATAATCAAAGTCGAAGGACATACAATCTACAAATTCAGATGGGAATTATCGCAGTACGGCGGTGCGGAGGGTTGTTTACATCCACAAAGACGGACGGTGCGTTCATGCGTGATCTCAAATACTACGGCAGAGAAGGAAGTGCCATTGTGTGCCGCATCACATAAGGGTTGTGATGCACTTTTCCCACATGAGCACCAGGCGTATTTTCCCGGTTTCATCATCTTAATATAAGGTTCCTTTTGCGGGATCTCAGGCTCGTCTGAAATCAGGTAATCAGCTTATTTTCTTGGTTCTGGAACTGGATACTTTCGCCATGGCGACCATTATTTCTTTTGCCTCCAGCAAGGTTGCTACTGGATTGGGAAATGCAAATCGAACTTTGTTGTTACCATCCAATACATCAAACCCCTTACCGTCAATCCCAACCATAACGGGATTAATCACCTTCAACTTTTTGAAATGAGAACAATAATCAATCAATTCTTGTTGGTGGTCCTTGTTCATATGATCGATTATGCTTGTTTGAGATTTTTCGTCTAAAGCGTTACCAACCAAAAATTCTTCTGTTTTCAACCAATGTATTTGGCCAAACCCTCCAATGTACCGCACCTTGATAATATTAATTCGAAAATGGTGAAAGGTATGTACTTTGAAATAGGAGGCAGAATCTGGAAAGTAAGCCCTGTACCTGGCAGCGATGCTCACTTCTTCGGTATCACTGACCTGTACACAGTTTCCTAGAAGCGTTAACCTTCCAAATTCCTGTACATTGCCATTGCCATTGCCCTGCTCTGTGATGGTGAGTGAAACCTTATTGTCAGCACAAATGTTTTTTGTGTGCAGGGCAATATTGGCTATAAGAATGATAGGCATTCCCCGTTGGTCCAGGCAGTAGGGGGTAATGGATCCGAATGGATAACCTGGTACCGCTAGGGAATGCGTACTGAGCACTCCGTGACTGGCATTATGCAAAACATCACGGGCCTCAGCTATTGTATTGTTGACTATGCTCACTGGTTGTTGAATCAATCTCTATCTAAGATACCTCTATCATGTTTTACATGCAATACCGCGATATACGTAAAAAATGAGGGCTGGAGATGCATGAACTACGTACCGCATTGATGATGTTGAATGGATGATGTTGAATTGACGATGTGGAATTGGGGATGTTGGAATGTTGGAATGTTGGAATGAGGAGGTTGAATTGAGGAGGTTGAATTGAG
>JAESRW010000315.1 GCA_016764395.1 Flavobacteriales bacterium | reverse complement strand
TCTTCTTGATTAAAACTTCGTTAAATTCTTCAAATGAATGCTGGACACGAAGCTCAATATTAGGGTTGTCACTGGTCGAAACGTCTACATCAATCCTTATGGGTTCATCTGGCATATTACATTCTGGTAAACCATGATCTCTTGGGACATTGTTAGTGTCAATATTTCCGAAAAGGACATATCGCAGTGCGTTAACGTAATTGGTCTTTCCATGCGAATTCGGACCAATAAAAATATTTAGCTTTTTAAATTCCATCCAATCGGGAGTTTCGGAATATGGGAAAGACTTCCAGTTGCTTATTTTAGCTCTTTTAACTTTCATGGCTTAGTTTCCGTTATTGTGGACCTTGGATGGTAGATACAGCCTAAGTATTTGATTGTCAAAGATAGATAATCCAAGGGGCGAAGTGCTACTCAGTCAACAACTCCCCCAACTTCCCCATAGATTCCACCAACTTCTCATTAATCGAGTGGGTGTAAATCTCAGTAATCTGAACAGACCCATGCCCTAACAGAGATTTGAGATCGTGCATATGCGTATTAGCCTGAACGTGCAGAGAAGCAAACGTATGCCTGGCACAGTGAAAGGAAATCCGCTTATTAATTTTCGCTATTGAAATGAGCTCTTTAAGGTATCGGTTGGTCGCTTGGTTGGATAACGGGTAAAAGACCGTGTCCGTTAAGCTTTCATCTGTTTATATRATAKCTTTTATTAAGCCGGTCAGATGGAACTCGCTTATAGTCACTCTCTTTTGTGTTAGACAGCTGATCATGCTCGTTTCATAAGTTAACGGCAAATATTTTTCTATTAAGCTGCTTGCTTGAGGTATCAACGGGATGGCAATTTCTTCTCCCGTTTTAATCATGGTCAGTGAGATGCTGCTCTTTTAGTGTATAAAGCCTCCGTTTATTCTGACAAGATTCGATATAATTCTAAGTTTAGATAATAGTGGTGCCCTTCTAAGGTTTTCTTTTCCAGAACTCTTATATCGCATAGTTGATTGAGATATTTCCGCGCTGTATTTTCAGAAAATATTTTTGCTTCCTGCAAGTGTTTCACCTTAGTAAAGGGCTGTTCAAATATCATTTGAATCAGAGCTTCTGGTTGGCTTATGTTTTTATGCTCACTTTTTACATGATTCAATATGGAATCTTTGGCCTCAACAATATCATTTATTTTATGGTATGTAATATTCGATGTCACTTCTATAGCGCGCAACATATAGAGTAGCCAGTTTTTCCAATCACCTCTTTGTGATACACCCATTAAGCCGGAGTAATAGTCTTGCTTAGTATCAAGGATATATCTGCTAAGGAATAGGATTGGAAAGTCCAGCAATCCTTTTTTCGTTAGGTAGTGAATGTTAAACACACGTCCACTACGTCCATTCCCATCTCTGAATGGGTGAATAGCTTCAAACTGAAAGTGGGCAATAACCATTTTGAGTAAATGGTCGATCTTATATCGTTCATCATCATTGATAAACTCAATTAGGTTGGCTAATTTTTCTTCGATAACAGCTGTCCCTCTTGGCGGAGTGTATATGACTTGTCCGGAATTAGGTCCTGTACCTCCCTGTTTAATTGTTGTATTGATAAAGTCTGGGCGTATCTCATCAGTGGTCTGTTTTAGTTCCTGAAATACTTGTATAAAGTAGCGTTCATTAAAACCTGTTTGCTCTAGCAAGTATTGGTGTCCTGTCCATAATGCCTCTCTGTATCGCAGAACCTCTTTTGAAACACCTTGTGTCTCTTGGTTTTGGTCGCTGTATGCTTTATACAGCTCATCGTCGGTGGTAAAAATATTTTCGATTGCACTTGAAGCTTTCGCTTCCTGTAAACTAATGGTATTAATAAGTACCCCCTGATTGGGGATCACCGCACTTTGCCCTTGAAGCCTAGCTAACGCAGCTTTTGCATTGCCAAGCATCTCGTAAATCTCCGTTGTTCGAAACAGATCATTGTGAATAGGTAGTAAGGGCAAATCATTCCAAGGGAGATTCCTATCTGGGTTTACATAATAGAGGGGATCAGGCATTAGAACTAGACTATTTTTAATGTTTGTCGTGTTTCCGTGTGCTAAGTTAAGGTTTCTATTTAAATAAACATTAATGTGCTTAGTTTTTAATGTTTAGTGCGTTTTAGGCATTAAGTTGTCAGTATTAGATCATGGCAGACCACAAAAAATACATAATCTAAGGTTTGCTTTGGGGTTTTGGTTCAAGTCCAAGAGGGGGAGCATATTTAGAGAGAGCCTCGCGTTTCGCGGGGCTTTTGTTATAGTTGGTGGGGTGGGTCTATATCCCCTCTTGTAAGAACCAAACTACTGGATTTTCGTATGCTAAAAAATGTCGAAGCGTAAGCCCAGACGTATCATGAATCTCGTAGGCGTGCTATTTGAAGCTGGTTTAATCTATCTAATTCTAATCAGTCTATCGCGCGTTTTTATGGCGGGGCCATCGGTGATGCTTATACATTTTAATACACCGGATTGGTTGTATTTACTAATCGGATTTTTCATCTTTCTGTTAATTCCATTACTAGCCATTGATCCCTATTTTATTCTTAAGCGATTTGGACATGTGGTGAGTCGGAAGAATTTAATGATCTCTTTAGTGATATTTGCAGTTTCAGTTCCTGTCTCTATAATTATGATAGACATCTTCGATCGTCCCGGATGGGATAATGCGATTCACACAATCAACACCTTTAACACGGGCGTTTATTCAAGGGGCAGTGCTCAATAAGCCCTGCAGTTTAGAACTAAAGACAGACAATGAAACTAAAAAACTTACGGACAATAAACACTTAATCTCCCCTACTGTTTGAGCATTAGGCGATACATACCTATATTGCTTGCTGACAATATTTAATCGGAGCGAAAATCCCAGGTCACAATATTCTAACACAACAAATCAACGGTGAATCTCCCCCCCCAAAAGTCAGGGCATTACTTCCTTAAATTTCTCGTCTACATGACCGTTGTATTGCTGTTCACCAGCCAGACAAGTAAAGTTGACTCTTTAAGAAAAACATTAAAACAAGAACAGCAGGATACCACCCAGATCAAAACCCTCAACGCCCTCGCCTGGGAGCTGAGATTTAACAACCCTGACACCGCCATTTTCTACTCCGAACAAGCACTTACATTGGCAGAAAAAGAAGGATGGAAAATAGGAATTGCCAACTCTTATCACCAATTAGGAGAATTTAACTGGCGAATAGGCAACTACCCCCTTGCCTTAGATTATTACAACAACGCCTTACTAATAAAGGAAGAACTAAAAGATAAAAAGGGAATTTCTGCTACAATAAGTGGGATGGGACTTGTTTATAATTGGCAGGGCGACTACCCCAATGCACTGGAATACTACTTCAAAGCGTTGGAAATGGATGAGCAGTTAGGAAATAAAAACGGTATTGCACGCCACCTCGGCAACATAGGAATTGTATATGATGACCAGGGCAACTACCCCAAAGCATTGGAATACTATTTCAAAGCTTTGAAAACGAATGAAGAAATAGACAGGAAAACAGGTGTTGCGATTAACCTTGGTAACATCGGTAATGTATATTGGAATCTTGGGGACGACACCAAAGCGCTCGAGTTCTATTCTAAGGCGTTAAAAATTGAAGAAAAACGAGGAAACAAAGCCGGTATAGCAGCCAACATCATTAACATCGGAGTTATCTATGATGAGCGGGGCGAATACGCTAAAGCACTGGAATACTATTTAAAAGCACTGGAATCTTTTCGAGCGCTTGGTGATAAAAGCAGAATTGCCATAGCGCTCTGCAACATCGGGATTGTCTATGAGGAACAGAAGATTTACCAACTGGCACTGGAATACTATTTCAAAGCGTTGAAAATTGATGAAGAACTGGGAGATAAGAGTGGTATTGTCATCGACCTGGGTAAAATCGGTTCGCTGTACACCGAAACCGAACGATACGCAGAAGCAGAGCAATACTTGTTGAGATCGCTTTCAGAAGCAGAGGACCTCGGTTCCTTAGATGACATTCGGGTTGGACATCAAAACCTCAGCAAACTTTACGACAAAACCGGTCAGTACCAGAAGGCATACGAACGCTACATTGAATATTCGGTTAGTAAAGACAGCTTATTCAACGAAGAAAAGAGCAAAGAACTTGGCAAGTTAGAAGCCCAACACGAAATGGAAATGGCCGAAGCAGCACGGAAACGAACCGAGGAAGAGGAGGCAAGAATATTGCAATGGCAAACGGAGAGAAGAAACCTACTACAATATTCAGGGACCTTTATTTTTATTGTAGCATTATTCATTACAGTACTCTTCAGTGCAAAACTGAACATACCCGTACGGCTCACAGAAGGCGGTGTGTTTTTTACCTTTCTGCTTGTATTTGAGTTTTTACTGGTATTGACAGACCCATACATAGAACAATGGACAGGCGGAGAACCGGCATACAAGCTCATTGTAAACGCAGGACTGGCGGGACTGATTTTTCCGCTGCATAGCTTTGCGGAAACAAGACTGAAGCAAAGAATGTATAAGGCAAAGGCTCCAGGGGTTTAAAAGCACAACAAGGTGTACTCGCCTGGCCGCTCCAGAAGAAAAATGAAAGCCATCTTTACCACATTCGGACTTTTAATTTCAATCCTGACCTACGCACAGTCAGAAGTTGATGCGATAAAAGTCTTGGC
The DNA here is from genome assembly GCA_016764395.1 of Flavobacteriales bacterium. Lineage (GTDB taxonomy): Bacteria > Bacteroidota > Bacteroidia > NORP154 > NORP154. The sequence continues at coordinate 4,321 of JAESRW010000315.1, read as the reverse complement.
AACATTGATAGCACCAGGACAGGGAAGCAAAGTTTATATTGCTGAATACGCTGTTATAAAAGTGTTAAAAGGAGAAATTTCAAATGACACCATTCAGGTTAGGTAGGGTACCACTTTTACACCGAATTTGAAAGCACCCCAAACACGGCGGTTCTCACTTTATTCAACTACACGGGATATACCGAAATGGCAAACTATTATATTTTCCCTGATTATGACGCTAAAAAAGGAATTCAACAGTCGAAAATTGAAACCATTGATTTTGACTATTGGGAAGGATGCGAAACTGGTATGAAATTCAGGTGCACAACTGGCTGCACACTGCCGGGCACTACCCAGAGACGCTGTTGACTTAAAATAACGACAACACTATTTGAAAAGATTAAAAAGCAAAAAACACACCTTCTTAGAAGGTGGCTTTGAGTTGCCCCCCAAGAGGGGGAGCAGTTTTAGAGAAGCCTTGCCATTTCGGTGAGGCTTTTTTAGTGGGCAAGGTTGGGAGATCCCCTCTTTATGTTTTGAAGTCGACATGGCGCCAAAGTTATTGTTAGGCGCAGCATCTTATTGGTTATTTCCCCTATTGATTATTAGGACTTTTTTACAAGATGTTCTAGCCCATTACTCCGAAAAATTGACAAAAGATTTCCCATCATAACGGTATAGGCCCACATTTCTAGTGCCGAACCATAAGTTACCAGCTTTGTCTTCCACAATAGCAAACACGGAATCATTTATCAGACCGTCTTCGGTGGTATATTTTTTAAAGGATTTTCCATCGTATCGATAAACACCATTTCTTCCCGTGCCGAACCAGAGGTTTCCATTATTATCTTCCATCATAGTAAGGATAGCAGAATTATCGCCTGGACCGTCCTTATCTGATAGATGTGTAAAAGAATGTAAGCCTGTCCTGAGCGTGGCCGAAGGGTCATAGCGGAACACGCCATGGTTCCTGGTCCCGCACCAAATAGTTCCATTTTTATCTTCTAGAACACAATGAACCCGGGGATCATTAATACCATGTTCTTCTGTAAATTGCGTTAAGGATTTTCCATCGTATCGGCATGCACCTTCAGCGGCAGTGGCCCATGATGCGAACCAAATGTTCCCGTTTTTATCTTCTATGATGTCATTAAGTCCATTCAGACTTAGGCCATGATCATTAATAACGCTATCATTAGATAAAAAAGGGGTGGAGGATTCTCCATTATAGAGATAGACACCTTGATGTGCAGTACACACCCAAAGCCTACCTTTTTTATCTTCCATCAAACTGATAACAGCATAATTACTAAAATCCTCATTCTTTGCAAACTCACTGATAGATTTTCCATCATAGAGAGAGATTCCCTTTTCAGTGCCGAATAAAATATTTCCCTCTTTGTCTTCACAAATAGTAATAACCCTATTGCCACCCAGTCCATCCTTTACTGTATAGTTTGTAAATGATTTGCCATCATATTTAAAAACGCCATGCCCAGTAGTGCCGAACCAAAGGTTTCCAGCTTTATCCAGTAGTCCGCAATGAACATTTTCGGCTCGTGCATTTATCGTAGGTTGCGTTTTCTTGACTTTAGCATACTTGGTCCCGATTGTTTTTGATTCAATAATCTTGTCTTTTTGCAAAGGTGTATTGTCTTGTCCATTGCAAGCAGTGATAAAAGCCAATGATAAAAGCAGTAGATAGATTTGTATCGGTAAATATGGTTTCCTCATTTTGGTAATTCTAGCGTTGTATTGAGAATGACAAGTAACTTGTTATATCATGAAGATACGAAATAAGGGCAATTGAGGTTTGGGTGGGTGCAGAACCTTTTCTCTATTATTATTCGAACCTAAATATGATTGTACTGTCCCCCTGAGAGTTAGCTTTGCGGTCGAGCGAGTCAGCTACTAGCATAGAGACGCTCACCTTCATCTGAACACATCCTGAAAAGAAGCAAACTACTTCAGCATCATTGAGTAATGTCTCCTTTGATTCTATGGCGGTAGTAGGATATGTTGAACGTAGTATGTAGAAAGCATAAACTCTCACTGCCGGATTACTATGGTTAATCAGTTTAAGTAACTCGTCTTTAGTTGCTATCTCTGCCAAACGCTCGTAGCATGCATACTGCCTTGTATATTTTCCTGCCCATCCAATTCCTTGCGTATAAACGCAATTGACTTTTTCAATTTCATCTGTTAATTGGGATATGTTTGTTCGGTTCGCAATATCCGGATAGTAAGATAAATCCAAAGGGATGGTATCAGATGAGTTATCTGCCTTTGCTTCAGAATCATCGTAAATTTCCGGTCCACAACTAATCAACCCTAAGATTAGCAATATTGTTATAACTCTCCTCATTATAGATGTTGCCAACGGTGTTGGCATTAGTTTTTTCTTATTTGTTCTCCATTTTCCCAAACCATTTCAACCCGTTCTCCATTGACTATTTTGTAACTAACAGTCCCGTCAATCTCCCATTCTTTAAAGACCTTGGTGTCCAAACTGGACATGCCGCCGTTCTTCCAATATTCAATCCGAACTAAATTTCCATCGTAGTCATATAGTCTATTCTCGCCGTGCATCTTTCCATTCACTTTGAAATGCTCTTTGCACATGCCACCGTCTTCGTAATAGTTAATGATTAGTCCATGCTCTTTGCCTTTAGTGGTAAAGTATTTTCTGTGAATTTGTCCATTTTCATAGAATCTCAATCAAACACCTTCTTTCAGATTATTCACATAGTGTCCTGTAGATTTTAATTGTCCTGAATCATAGTAGGTTTTAATTTCTTCAATTTTAAGCTCAGTGAATAAAGAGTCATGGAGCTTAAAATCTTGTCCTTTAGAATTATATGAAAGGAACAGTATGGTTAAAACTATTAGTATTCTCATTTTTATAGTATTATCATTTTGAATTACGGTCAATGTGTTGTATCCATCTAAAAATACGAAATAAGGGCAATCAAGGTTTAAGTGGTGCTTAGAGGGGGAGCCTATTTAGGAGAAGCCACTCAATTCGAGTGGCTTTTTTATGTGGGGAAGGCAGGGGGTATATCCCCTCTTGGGGTTGGTAATTGATTTTAGTGGAAGGCTATTTTTTAAAGTTAGGCCTCAAAGTGTTGGTTAGTTGGCATTAACTTTTGTTCGAAAAAATACCCAGCTAAAAAAAAGCATAAATAAGATGTCGTTGGGTCCATAGATGGTGTAGAATACACCTGCAAACAAATCTTTTGAATATAGGGAATTGAGGTCATTGTTAGCTATCCACATTGCCCAAACGATAATATATACCAGCTTCTCAATGGCAAACACAGCTATTAGCCATCTGGCTTGCTCATAAACCTTATAAACAGAGATATAGGCCAGGCCCCAGACCATGATCATCAACAAACCAAAATTTGACATAACCACAGAATCGGCCTGGTTTATCGCCTCATTGGTGAATGCCCGTGAAAATAATAGGACGCCGCCTATATTCATAAGCCCAGCCGCTATAAATCCATTTTTGATCATTGCTTTGTTCATCCACGTTAATTTGCTCCGCTCTCTAAATTACAAATATCGATAGACTCAGAATTATGTTTCTCATTAAGATTTAATCTCAGTTTAATGGTACATGCTTCTAAAATACGAAATATGGGCATTCAAGGTTTGGGGAAGGTTGAGGGGGAGCATATTTAGGAGAAGCCACTCAATTCGAATGGCTTTTTTTATGGGGAAAGTTGGGAGGCATATCCCCTCTTCAACTCTGCCTCCCTTACCACTAAAGTCTCCAATTACAATTGTCATTCTGCCGCGTCTTCGGCAAGCCTTCGGCGGCCGAAGGACATCACGCCTGCCATGAGCGGTAGCCGAAGGGAAGTGAGCTTGCCTGCCTTTGGCAGGGAAGAATCTCCCTAAGCAGGCACCGGTGCAAATTAGAACGTCTTATTAACAAGCAGATCTGCAAGTTCAGGGAGATCTCTTGCTGCGCTTCGAGATGACAACATTCTTAAATGAAATTCGAGGTTGTTTCATGGGCGTTTCACCAACTTGCCCTATATACTTAACTTCAAAGAAAACACTAAAACAAATGCTTCGGGAAACTGTGAAAAGGAAGCCCTGACCTCATTTCGAGTGTCTTTTTTTATGGTAGAGGGTTGGGGGTATATCCTCTCTTGTTAAATATACGGCGTGGCGAGGACGTTGCGCCTAAAGGGGAGAGCGTTAAGCCGAGATATGATCTTCTTATTCTACAATAAATTTTCCGCTCCCAATAATTTTGTCTTGATCCATTAATCGGTAGAAATACATTCCAGTTGCTAGCTGATTGGCGTCAATCATAATTTTTTGT
>JAESRW010000256.1 GCA_016764395.1 Flavobacteriales bacterium | reverse complement strand
GAACTGAGGCCCTAATTTTAATCCAGAATCCAGAATCCAGAATCCAGAATCCAGAATCCAGAATCCAGAATCCAGAATCCAGAATCCAGAATCCAAATGAAATACCGAATACTCATATTGTTACTGGCGATCACCTTGCCTTTACTCGGCGGGAAACCCAGCTTTAATTATTTGCCCAGCTCCACGACCAAGGAGATAATAAAACACGAATACTATTCACTCTCCTACTCTGAAAAGCATGAACAGGCAGAATGGGTCGCATATGAGTTGACCAAGGAGCGAACAGGAGGTACAAAAGGACGCAGCAATGACTTCCGTGTCGATCCTACCATCACTTCTGGATCGGCGGACCTTCCGGATTATAAAGGGTCGGGATATGACCGCGGTCATCTCGTACCGGCAGGGGATATGAAGTTCAATGCCCTGGCCATGTCGGAGAGCTTTTACATGAGCAATATGAGCCCGCAAGTGCCCGGCTTCAACCGTGGAATTTGGAAGAAGCTGGAGGCACAAGTTCGGGAATGGGCCGTTCGGAATGAGCACCTTTATGTGGTCACCGGCCCTATTCTCAAGGAAAAGCCTTTGGGAACAATCGGGGAGAACGAAGTCACCATACCGGCCATGTACTACAAAGTGCTATTGGACTATACGGCTCCTGAGGTCAAGGCGATTGCTTTTATCATGAAAAATGAACGTGGAGAACAGCAGCTGGCGGCTTATACAGTAACGATAGATTATTTAGAGCGCCTAACGGGAATCGATTTCTTTCCAGGCCTTCCTGATGATTTGGAGGACTTATTGGAGTCGAGAAAGGATTTGAGCCGATGGCAGTTCAAGCCACTTAGCTTCTCCAATAATCGCAAAGCGGCAACCTCTGAACAATGTCGGGCACAGGCCAGTTCAACCGGAGAACGATGTGGAAATCGGACAAAGAGTTCCAATGGATATTGCCAYGTACATCAGCACAAAACACCTGGGTCTTCCAAATTGGCCCAGCCCGGCAAGAATGCCACCTCCATGCGCTGTAGTGCCACTACCYTTTCCGGATCAAGATGCAAACGCCAGACAAARAATGCCTCMGGCCGCTGTTGGCAACATCCCTGATTCAACTGATTTTTCCCTACCCAATGTTGTCTGGCTCCGGGATCCAGCTGTCCCCTTCTCGAGGAGGACTGTTTATTTGCAAAGCAAATAAACGGGGGGTAGCTTGCCTCTTCGCAATGCCTATCTTAGCCACATGAAAGTTCGTCATGCATTTATCTTGTTCCTATCACTAGCCCCTGCGCTAGCGGCAGCACAAACCAACACTGTTATCCCGGTTGGGGCCGGTCCGGAAGATATCGCCCTTGACACAGCCAACAATGAACGTCTTCTGATATCCTGTGCTGAGAGGAGAACGAACAAAGAGTTCACCAKYRRTATTWRRRARYATGWCWTYRAAAGTGAAAAGGCGCGGAAGCTGGAGCTTGTTTTAAAGGATGGCAGACGTTTTAATCCTCATGGCATCAATATATTAAGCCATCGAGGGCAAGGGTATTTATTCGTCATTAACCACGTCGCTAAAAAGGAGAATGAAATCGTCCGATTCAGAATTACCTCAGATACGCTGTACGAGGATATGGTTTTCAAACACGAGTTGCTTAGAAGTCCCAATGATCTTTATGCGGTGGGATTGGCTGAGTTTTACTTTTCAAATGACAATAGTTTGGGTGGATCGGTAGGGTGGTATAAAGACGGTGCCTACACGCTAATTTCAAAGAACTATGCTTATGCTAACGGCGTTCATTTCGTGGATAACGTGCTCTTTGTCAGTTCGACTTTAGGAAACAAGATTTATCGTTTGACCCCAGGGAAAAAGGGTGGTATGTATGAAAAAGAGAAGATCTTTAAAGTGAAGGGAGGCGATAATTTTACCTTAACAGAGCGCCATACTTTACTTGTTACTGCCCATCCAAGGCTGGTTAAACTATTTGGGCACGCTAAGAAGATTGAGAAAAAGTCACCTTCTAAAGTTTATGAGCTGGACCTGAACACAAATTCTGCAACGATAATATACGATGATCGTTCTGGAATTGGAATATCGGCCAGCTCCACAGCATTGGAATATAAGGGGTACCTCTATCTGGCACAAATCTTTGATCCATTTATCCTTAGGGTATCTTTACAAAGAGTTGAAAATGGAGCTAATTAAGCCCATAACGCCCAGAACAGTAATAAGAAGCCCCATAAACAGCCCAGTAATTGCCAGCCCTAAACCTGCTCTTTTTTCTCTGCTCAAGGGTATCTTGATTATCGCGGCCATACCAAAAAGGAGTGCAAGCAAGCCAAGAATGGAGGTTACTGGGTTTAGCAGCAGCAAGCTGAACAAGCCCAGAACTCCTAGCATGATGCTTGTAACAGCGAGCCCTTCCACAGCATGCTGCTCACTGCTACCAGATCTTACGTATGCTGGTGTTTCATAATCGTTAAACGTATCCTGTGCCCCATTTGAATATTCAATTGTGGCAATCGTCTCCTTCCGAACCACATATTTTGGTCCGGATAGGTTGTCACATCTCAAGTAGATAATGTCATTGAGATCTATAGCTATAATTCTGGCTGTGACTTGTGTGCCATCTTTAAACGTAATCTCATCCGTGCAGCTCACTGAATCAGTTTGTTCAACAACTTTATTGTAAAGGGATGTGTTGAGAGATCCCCCGAAGGGTCTTTTCCTGGTTTGGTTAGAAARGGGCTTCGATGAAATTTTGAATTCATCTTTGTTTATGCTTGGAAGCATCGCATTGACTTGGGAAGTTACAGCCTCGGGCGGGATTTCTTGCTTGCTATTTAAGAGTAGATAATAGCCTTTAAGGTAGCGCCTTTTTTCAAGTCCTTTGGTAGAACGTATAGCTGAGATGTTCACACAAGAACTCAGTGCGAAGCAAGCCAGAAGCATTGCAGTTAATAAGGATTTAGACTTAATATGTCTCACCGGAATAGATTCGCATCATAAGAACAATAATATTGTTAGAACTACGACGAGAAGGATTATGCCCAGCAAAACAAGACCAAGAACCATTCCGGCTATGGCCAGGCCCTTTCCCCGCACTTCTCCATTACTCATTTTTATTCGCCTTAGCCCGATGCTTCCAAAAGCAATAGCCACAACCATAAAAACGAGGCTGGCCAAGGGGAGAATAGAGAGGGCAACAACGGCCAATATCCCGCTAATGAATGAGCCAATTGCGAAACCTTCTCTTTTCATGCGGCCATGCCTATCTGGAACCGGAGGGGCATAATATGTTTCCTCAATTTCGAACTCATCCGCCTCTCCATGGTTGTATTCAATCCTCAGTACTTCAGACCTGCGCACCGTGTACTGGGGTCCGAATAAGTTATCGCATTTCTGGTAGATAATATCCTTGATACCGATGGTTCTTACTTTCGCGGACACTACCTTTCCATTTCTAAAGATGATTAGATCACCGCATGGTAATGAGTCAAGTCGGAGGTTGGTTACCTCTGAAAATGCATTAAAAAACTGTTTTCGAGTGTCTTTTCTGAGTGTCTTCTGTGATCGCTTGTCTGGACCAGCTTCTGTTCTGGGTAGCTTGTCAATTCGAGATGCCTCAAAACCTTTGGCGGCTTCCTTCAGACTCTTTGCTTTCTTGGTGAGCTTATTAATGTGGTAGCCTTTTGTATACCTCCGTTTCTCAATTCCATTGGAAGAAAGTGTACCGGTGGTACTTAAGCAGGAGCTTAGTAGGCAGCATGGGAGCACCAGTGCAATGAGTAGTGATCTAAGCCTTGTATCTTTCAATTTGTCAAATACTGAACATGGAGCAATGTTTAAGCTGCTTAGATAGTTTAGCCGGGAAGATACATTAAAATAACCTTAATCCGGTGATGCAGAGCTGTTCACCGGTCTTAAAGGGCCAGCCAATATGCACACCCAACATGTAAGGAGTCAATTGCACATAACTTAAAACGAAGTCCAGGGATAATTGTGGTTAATGGCCTCAAATAGGAGCAATCAAAAGAATAAATGCAGTACGAATGGCAAAAGCTCAATGGGAAAAAGCTAAGCCAGCCGAGATTTTAAAAACCAACCTCAAATAAAGGGTCTAATGCCAAAAAATCCTTACAGAAGGTAATGTGCAAAGCTCCAAATTATATAAGAGAACCACCAGAGCGTTCAGTAAGAGAATAATAAGTAATTTCCCCGATGCCAAAATCCAAAAGCCTCACATTACTGTTGGTTTCGGTATGCATAGGAAGCTTGCATACCCTCTCTGCTCAAAAACCTACTTCAGGAGTCAAGGTAGAGCTGATCCCTGAGATTCCTAAGAAAATCATCAAGCAGTATGCCCTCTACAATGATTATTATGTGGCTGATCTTTTAGGCTGGACGGAGGGAGGTAAATTAATGATTCGTGCTGATGTGGGAGGCGGCACCCAACTTTGTACATTGGATACAACGGCAACCATTCCCACTGCGATCTCAACTTTCAAAGAAATGCCCCGGTCCGTGAAGCAAGGGCCCCAGTTAAATCATGGATTCACATTTCGAAAAGGTGACAGATGGCAATATTTCTTTTATGATACCCATCGCAAGAAGACAAAGGCATTGACCAGATCTACAGAAAAAGCGTGGGGGCATTGCTCAGGAAAGAACAAATTTGCATTCGGTTCTAATCGACGGAATGGAAAAGATTATGACATCTACATTACCACTATTGCAAACCCGGATACAGCTACGCTGATCTACAAGGGCTCTGGACAGTGGATACCCTTGGCTTTTTCACCTGATGAAAGCAAAATGCTGTTGGCGCACTTGCCTTCATTTGACTTCAATCATCTATACATTTTGGATGTTCAAACGGGTAAAGCAGAGCAGATAACCGATGCTAAGAAACAAGCCTGGTATGGTTATAACGCTACCTTTTCAAAAGACGGAAAGCAGGTGCATTTCGCCAGTACTGATTTTTGGATTTATGATGTTGCGTCAAAATCCACGAGCAATTTATCTGCAGGAGGTACGGGAAAAGTTACGGCATTTGCAGAAGCAAAGGATGGAAGCGAGCTCATCTATGCCACCTCCGACGCAAATGGAGGGCTGCTCCACATACTGGATGCCAGCGGTAAGGAAATTAAAAAGGTTATGCTGCCCCAAGGTTCCAGTGCTTCTAAGTTGGTATATGGCCCTGAAGGGCTTAAGATTGCAGCTTCCTTAAATTCTTCGACAGCGCCGGATAGAGTTGCGATTTATAATACCTCAAAGGATAGCTGGAGTGAGCACACGTACAAATCGACTGAAATCTCTTCTAATTTTGTTGAGGCCCACACAATTAGCTACCCTACATTTGATTATAAAAGTGGAAAGCCCAGAGAGATCGAGGCAGTATATTTTCAACCCAAGAGCGAAGGCAAACACCCGGTACTCATCGAGCTGCACGGTGGCCTGGGCCATCAGGCGTCTGCTTATTTTGACCCTTTCAAACAGTACTTGATAAATGAACTCGACATGGCTGTAATCATGCCAAATTTCAGAGGCTCTTCGGGGTATGGTAAGGAGTTTCAGGATTTGGACAATGGATATGGTAAACGTGATGCGGTCAAGGACATTGCTATGTTGCTGGATTGGATTCAAGGACAGGAAGAGCTGGACCCCAGCAAAGTAATTGTTTATGGAGTGTCTCAAGGGGGGCGCCTCTCTATGTCGGTACTAAGCCAATATAATGACAGATTGGCTGGTGGAATTGCCGGAGCTGGTATTTACGATGTTCCCAAAATGCTTACTGCATCAAAGCCCAATCGAGTGCAGTTTCTGAAATCAGAGTTTGGGGATTGGACGCAACCTGAGTTTAAAAGTTTTCTGAGGGATATTTCTCCGATTCAACATGCGAGCGAAATTTCTCAGCCGGTATTCCTGTTTCACGGAGATGGCGACCAGGTGGTCAGTCCCAAACAGACACTTAAATATAAAGAGACACTTAAGCAAGGGGGAAATCAAGCCTGGTACCTCATGACAGCAGGAGAAGGGCATTTCGCCTGGAAACCGGATAATCAGCGTTATCTCGATCAGGCATTGATCGTTTTTATTGCGCAAGCACTGAAGGCGAAGAAGAAATAAACGCTTCTGTCTTATAGAGGGACAGGAGGACCCTTAAGTATCATCACTCATTGAAGAGCTGGAGACTGTTAAAGCAGCTTATGATACGATTGTTGATGCGGTGGGTGTTAGAGGGGGAAAATTGGAGGCGTTAAAGGCGGTTATCCATTGGGCTTATGATTTGTTTATCAGGTAGCGAATTGTCAGTTTGCAGATCTAAGTAGTATCTTCGCTCTTCTTGTTGTTCAAAACCACTACATGCGAAGTCTTCGGTTAATAACCTTTCTGGCTATTGCTGTAATAACGACAGTAATGGTCGTGCAAAGCAGTCATGATCCCATCGAGCTCGCCAACCATTGTCCACCTGGATTTGAGCTTACAGGAGATAATGTCTGCAAGTGTAGGAATCTATATCAACAGTATAGTTCATTGCGCAACAGTGGAGTAGGGGGGCTAAAGACGGCTTTACCTCCGGTAAGGGACGGTTTTAGCCCACAGCAAATAGACCTGGGTCGATACCTGTTTTTTGATCCAGTATTATCAGGAGACAAGTCATTGGCTTGCGGATCCTGTCACGATCCGAAATATGGATTTAGCGATGGAAAAGGAAGGTCAGTGGGAATGGATGGAGAGACATTGCTCAGAGGAGCGCCGAGTATTTGGAATGTAGCTTTCCTGCAATCGTTATTCTGGGATGCGAGAGCTTCAACGTTGGAAGAGCAGCTGCAAGGACCCCTATATTCTCCAAAGGAAATGGGCACTACACCGGCAAAACTGGCTGCGACTTTAAACGGAATCCCGGCATACAAGCGGCTTTTTGCTCATGCATTTCCTGCAAGCAGGGGAGAGATACAAGTGAAAGACGTGCACACAGCCATTGCTGCGTTTGAAGCTTCGCTCATTTCGCTCAACAGCCGCTACGACCACTATGCCCACGGCTATCACGAAGCACTCACTAAAAATGAAATTGAAGGATTGAATGTTTTTCGCTCATTTGTGGCCCGTTGTGCGGAGTGCCATACCCCTCCTTTGTTCACCAATCAACAAGTAGCTGTTCTGGGAACCCCTGAACCAGATGGACTGCCCTTGGATCCCGGTGCTCAGGAAACCTATAACGATCCAAAATTTAGAGCTGGATTTAAGGTCCCGAGTCTTAGGAATGTGGCACGCACGGCTCCCTATATGCATTCCGGTACTTTCGAAAGTTTGAGAGAAACGGTGGCATTTTATACAAAGGGTAGAGGACATGCGGTTCCCAAGGAGGAAAAACTCAATTTACATTGGCATATTTGGGAGCCAGACTTAAATGAAAATGAGCTGGACAGGCTGGTTGATTTTCTGAACACGCTTACTGATGAGGGCTTTACACCTCAAGTACCAAATCGTTTGCCATCTGGATTAACCCCGGGATTGGTAAAAGATTAAATTTGAAATTTAAATCATCGCTATGAAATGGAAAATGCTCATAATTTGGATGGCATTGTTGGCCATCGGAGTTCTTTCAGGAAAATACCTGTTCAAAGGTAAAGTAAGATCGGCTGCACCGCCTCCAGTCAAATTGTATGAAGCACAAGGGGGAGGTGCTCACGGGCTGGGTGGCACAGACACTTCTTTGGCAGGTTTTGAAGGCAATATTCTCGAGGTACACAGCGGTGATGAAATTCAGGATGCAGTAAAGCGTGCTGTGCCGGGAGATTTAATCAGGGTATACCCTGGAAAGTATAAGGAAACAGTATACATTGATAAGGATGATATCAGTTTTCAGGGTATTATCATTGAAGGGGAGTGGCCAACCCTTGACGGTGAAAAAGAGCTTAATGACGCTTTTTTATACTCGGGAAATGGTATTGTAATCGAGAACTTTAAGATCATTAATTACAAAGGCAATGGCATCATGGGCCAGGCCGGTAATAATTTCGTGATTCGCAATAACTGGGTAGTTGATGCCGGGGTGTATGGAATCTTTCCTGAATTTGGAAAAAACGGACTGATAGAACACAACGTGCTCTCCGGAATTGAGGATGCCGCAATTTATGTGGGCATGTGTGATAATATTGATGTGCTGCACAATGAAACCTATGAAAGTGTGGCGGGTATTGAGATTGAAAATTCCAGGCATTGCTTGGTTGAGAATAATTATACCCATGACAATACGGGTGGTTTGCTAGTCTTCATTACACCTGGGCTCCCTATAAAGACCTGCTTTGATATAATCGTAAGGAACAACTTTGTGGTGAATAACAACCACGAGAATTTCGGTGCTCCGGGGTCGATTGTGGCCGGCATTCCCAAAGGAACCGGTATATTAATCATGGCCGCTGATGACGTTACCCTTGAAGGAAATACAATCACTGGAAATAACAATGCGGGTATTACCATTACCGATTTGACCTTGGTCACCAACGTGGCAACCGACCCCGAGTCTGACCCCAATCCGGATCGGTTGGTAATTCTGGATAACTTCATGAGCAATAACGGAAAGGATCCCGGGGGAGAGCTAAAAGCGTTAATGCTTACGCAGATGGAGACCCAAGGGCCAGATATCATTGCAATAGGCGGTGGTGGAGGTTCCTGTATTTTGGATAAAGATAAGTTCCGCACTTTTGGCTTAGGAGACTTTGGCCAGTGCCAAATGCGCACTTCGGTGGCAGTACAATCTTTTATATTGGCTAAGCCGGTGGAGCCTAGAGACATTACAATACAGGAGAAAGGTAAGCTCACCTTTTATGGGGTTTGTTCCGGATGCCATGCCTATGATATTAGAATGATTGGCCCCCCAACGCGGGATCTTCAAGCGATCTATAACAACAACCCACAGGGCATTGTTGATTACATTACCAACCCGGTTCACAGAAGGGAGAACTATCCTGAGATGCCACCCCAGGATTATTTATCCGAAGAAACAAGAATGGCCGTAGCA
>JAESRW010000255.1 GCA_016764395.1 Flavobacteriales bacterium | reverse complement strand
TGTCTCGAAAGACAAGATCATCTACGAGGTTAAAGATTTACAGTATCGGTTTAAGGCCGGAAACATTGGCCTTCAGTCGATGAATATGTACGAGGAGTCCGGAACGATGATAGGGATCATGGGTGGTAGTGGTGCCGGAAAATCTACCTTACTGAACGTACTAAATGGAGTTGAGAAGCCATCAGAGGGCACGGTAACCATCAACGGGAAGGATATCCATGCTGGAGGCGAAGAGACAGAAGGCCTGGTAGGGTTTGTCCCACAGGATGACTTACTCATGGATGACCTCACCGTTTTCCAGAACTTGTATTATGCGGCCAAGCTTTGCTTCGGCAATTTTCAAGATGAGAAAATAGCAGAAATGTGTGTTGAGCTTCTGGGTGATATAGGCCTGCATGAAGCAAAGGACCTCAAGGTGGGTAGTCCGTTGGACAAAGTCATTTCAGGTGGCCAACGCAAGCGGCTCAACATTGCCCTTGAACTGATCAGAGAGCCCGCAGTACTCTTTCTCGATGAGCCCACATCTGGCCTTTCCTCAAGAGATTCGGAAAACATCATGGACCTCTTAAAGGAACTGGCCCTTAAAGGGAAGCTCATCTTTGTGGTGATTCACCAGCCGTCCTCAGACATCTTTAAAATGTTTGACAAACTTATCATACTGGATGTTGGCGGTTATGCCATCTACAATGGCAACCCAATTGATGCTGTTGTTTACTTTAAAAAGCTGGTTCAACATGTAAATCCAAACGAGAGTGAGTGCATCACTTGTGGTAATGTAAACCCAGAACAGATCTTCAATATTATTGAATCGAAGGTGGTAGATGAATACGGCAATCTGACCAGAACCCGTAAAGTAGCACCCAAGGAGTGGAATGAGTCGTATGAAAAACTGATTGAACCTGAATTGCTTAAAGATTCAGGCAACAATAACAAACCGATCCCCAAGAGCACGTTTAAGATTCCGAATATTGTTAAGCAGATCGGGGTGTTTATTACCAGAGACGTATTGTCAAAACTGACCAATACGCAGTACATGACCATCAACTTGCTGGAAGCCCCTGTGCTGGCGTTGATCCTGGCCTATTTTGTTAAGTTCTACAAACTGGACATCTCCAACGATGTCGGATATATACTTCGAGAAAATGAAAACATTCCGCTGTACATGTTTATGGCGGTAGTGGTCATGCTCTTCATTGGGCTCACGATGAGCGCCGAGGAAATCATTAAGGATCGAAAAATTCTTAAACGGGAGGCATTTCTCAATCTGAGTAGAGGTGGATACCTGATCTCTAAGGTAACCATCATGTTTGTGTTATCGGCCATCCAAACCATCTGTTTTATACTGGTCGGGAATGGAATACTGGAAATTCACGGGATGACCGGTGATTATTGGCTGGTTTTGTTCTCTGCTGCCTGCTTTGCCAATATGCTGGGACTCAATATTTCATCTGCTTTTAATTCAGCAGTTACCATCTATATACTCATTCCATTTATCCTCATTCCAATGCTTATATTCAGTGGAGTGATGGTGAAGTTCGACAAGTTAAATCCAAGCATTATCGTTCACAATAGTGTGCCGATGATTGGAGAGGTGATGGTTACCCGTTGGGCGTACGAGGCCATGGCAGTGAACCAGTTCAAAACCAACAACTACGAAAAACATTTTTACGATTATGATAAGGCAAAAAGTATCGCAGATTTCAAAAAGAACTTCTGGATTCCTCGTTTGAAGACGAAGAATGAAGATTGCCTGCGCAACCTGAGTAAACCTGAAAATGCAGCAACGCTCAAGAACGACCTCTTACTCCTAAAGAATGAGTTGAGCAAAAGCAAATTACCTTTTAAGGAAATCAGCGATATATTTACCGTTGAGATGATTGAAGACCTGGAAGTCGGAAAATACACCGCGGAATTGGGGAAAAGTCTTAAAATGTACCTGGATAGCTTGAACCGGTACTATATCACTCAGTATAACCACATTTCAAAGAAGCGAAACCTAACCATTTCGCAAATGAACAACACCAAAGACAAGCGGGAATTATTCCTTTCTGTGAAGGACGCCTATCAAAATGAATCACTCTCTGACCTGGTCACCAATAAAACGGAAATAGATAAAATATTAGAGCTTCCAGGCGAACTGGTGCAACAGTCGGATCCCATATATTTGGACCCGGCTGGGGAAGGCAATATACGAGCGCACTTCTTTGCGCCCCGAAAGAGATTGTTTGGCAAGCTCTACAATACGTTCTGGATCAATATAGGTGTAATCTGGTCAATGTCTTTGTTGCTAGCTCTCACACTCTATTTTGAACTCTTCAGAAAAGTACTGGATGGGATGGGCAACGTGGTTGACAAGATTGGCCAGGTATTCTCCAAGAATAAACAAGAAGCTTTTTAAGGCAGGATAGCCTTAACAACTTTCCCTCTTCACCTTATCATTGCTGCAAATTTGGCAAGGATGTACTGTTTGCAAAAGGAGATGCCATAGCATCAAAAGTCCACAAATTATTCAAGCAAGGGTGTCGTGTCACCTCATGAATATCATACCTTTCAGACGGTGCACTTATAAAACGTCAACCACCTTGATACGCATACGCCAGTTCAGTGAATGATAGATATAGCGAAGCCCGTATCGGCGCTCGGCCAAAACGGGCTCTTCATTTCTTCGTTCCTGTGGAACACCAAATACTTCAGAAGCGCTACTCCTCCTCTATCGCAATCTTCTCGAAAGGAACTGTTACAATGGCCTCATAATCACCACCTGCTTCAAGCATGTCTTCATCATCCTCTTCGTAGTACCAATTAATCTTCATCTCCGTTTTTCCTTTCTTGTGAATGCCTTCCAACGCTTTAAAAACATCTAGAATACACTTAGAAGAACTCGTATTGAAATATTCCAATTGTACCTCCACATTGGTAACCGCCTGCGGTGCATTACCGTACTCATCCAACCAGTCCAGCAGACTCTTATAAAATTCAAGAGAGTTTTCAGGTATCGATCTTCCCCTTAGCTCAATATGCCCTTTATCGGGATCAAAATATACCAAAGGAGTCTTTGGCGTTGCTTCAATATTGATTGTATTCATGGTCTTTATTAATTTATTTGAAATATGCTGCTATTAATCGTCAAATTTATGTCTTACTCTAATCTCAAGGCTAAAGAAGGCGTACTCCTCATCAATTGCCTTAAAATTGTACCCCAATTTTTGTCCGGTTCTTCTTGCGATGTCCACTAATCCTAAGCCCCCTCCCCCTTTCGAAGAAAACTGGTCATTATTCAAAATTTCCTTGTACAAGACTTTTAGTTGATCGACGGTCATCGAATTGACCCTGTCCATTTTCGCGGTAAGCGGCTCAATATTCTCCGACAGGATATAGTTTCCGGTCATGATATTGTAGTTCTCATCGTCCTTGCCAATCATAAAGATTGCTGTTCGGGCTCGTTTTGTTTTATCATCAACCGGAGTAACCTCATCCACATGGTGATACAGGTTCTGTAAACATTCAACAAGAACGTTATACACCTTTTTCTTTGTCCTGGACCGTTCTTCGAAGTTCTCCAGTTTGGACTCCATTATTTGCAAAATGGACGTTAGAAGATCGGACGTAATTTCACCTTTGAAAGAGAGTAAAATATTACTTTCTTCCATCTTATCGTAAAATCCAAAGATGTCCAAATCCATCTGTCTGCAAAGCTTTTTAGAGGGGCAACTATATCTGGTAAAAGGCTATAATCTACCTCGTTAGTTACAAAATAAATTACGAGATTAGCAAATATATAAAAATTTCAATGGGATTGAATTTTTACAGATGAGAAATCCAAATATTCCGCCAAATACCGCAGCTTCAAGGCGCCGCTTAAATAAGGCCACAAAATAATTCGATTATTACACAATCCGGTAGCCGGATAAAACGGTAATTAGTAACTTTGCAATTTGCTTAACGGCGCCCCCTTACTTTCATAACATTTGAGTGGATCATAGCATGAGTGGTGAAAAAAGTGAATGGTTCGCAACCTGGTTCGACTCTCCGTACTATCATCTGTTGTATAAGCATCGGGATGACGAAGAAGCCCATGCATTCCTAGACGTACTGATTGACCATCTGGACATTGAAGAGCAAGCTTCAATGCTTGATCTTGGTTGTGGTAAGGGGAGATATGCCAAATATCTAAACTCCAAAGGATTCGATGTACTCGGCATCGATCTTGCCGCAAACAGCATTGCCTATGCCAAGCAATTTGAAAACGAACATCTCCAATTCAGGGTCCACGATATGCGCCACCCAATTGAAGGCGCCAAATTCAAGTACATTTTTAATCTTTTTACTTCTTTTGGATATTTTCGCACCGATGAGGAAGACATGGCGGTATTGCGGGCAGTAAGAAGCGTAATTGAGGATGACGGAACCTTTTTAATCGACTACCTCAACTGTAACAAAGCCATAAAAAACTTGCGTGCCGAAGAAGAGGCCGTTAAGGACGACGTTAGCTTTGAAATCAAGCGTTGGGTTGCCGAAGGCAGAATCCACAAACAGATCTGCGTCAAAGGACAAGTATTTAAGGAAGAAGTGGTGGTAATCAATCTCAACAAATTTCAGGAATATGCCGAGGCTACGGGATTCACCCTGAGCAACGTATACGGAAACTACCAGCTAGATCCTTTCAATCAAGCAGAGTCGGACAGGATGATCATGATATATACGCCCATTTAATGCCAGTATATTTCATTTTCAAGCATATTTTCGCAATCAAAGACAGAAAATCGCCCAAAAAGAACAATAAGTGACAGATCTTTTTAATCCTTTTATTCTATTTATCGCTGCGATGGCAGGCGGCTTAGCTGTGTTTCTTTTCAAGACCACCGACGAAAGCAAATTAAAGCTACTGATCTCTTTTAGTGGGGCTTACCTCCTGGCCATCTGCCTCCTACACTTGATCCCCGAGATATACGAGGGCAACAGTACGGATATTGGTATGTTCATTCTCGGGGGTTTCTTTTTACAGGTGATGCTCGAGTTTTTATCAGGGGGGATTGAGCATGGCCACATGCACGTACACAAGAAACATCTCAATGTGGTACCCGTGGCAATTATGGTCAGTCTTTGTGTGCACGCGTTAACAGAAGGCATGCCCCTTGGAGGAGAAGGGTTGGCACATCGGCACAGCACACTGGTTGTAGGGATCGTGTTGCACAAGATGCCGATCGCTTTTGTACTGATGGCTTTTATGATGCAGGCCAAGATTGCAAAACCCAAAGCCATTGCTGTTCTAATCACCTTTGCTTTAATGGCACCTTTGGGAATCATGCTGGGGGAAACGGTTGCAGCTTTTATGTCAATTGAAGAATTGCTTGCAATTGTAGTGGGTATTTTCTTACACGTTTCGACCACGATACTTTTTGAGTCAACAGATAATCACCGCTTTAATATCCATAAGATCATTATTATTATTTTTGGAGCTAGCTTAGCTTTCATCAATCTTTAAGCATGACTAAAGCCCAATCTTCAAACTTATCCTTCAAAGACAACTGGTTCCTCTTCCTCGTACTGCTCGTAGAGGGCGGATCTCTGATGGCCGTTGAATTGGTTGCAGCTAAGCTGATCGCCCCGTATTATGGCAATTCCTTATATGTTTGGGCAGCGGTACTGGCCATCACCTTAGGTGGACTTACCATAGGTTATTTCACGGGCGGCAAACTGTCCCTGACCCACCCTACCAGAAAGATGCTCATGACCATCATCTCAACCGGTGCTGCTCTGGTACTGCTCATGCCCACCATTTCCGGAGCGATCCTGTCCGCCACATTGGGCATGGAGCTAAGAGCCGGTATCACCTTGTCTTGCATCATATTTCTCATGCCCCCACTGATGACATTCGGGATGGTTGGCCCTATGTCAGTTAGATTAATGACCACCAATGTTAAAAATGTGGGAAAAGTAGCCGGAACGGTCTATTTCACCTCTACCGTTGGAGGTATTGCGACCACCTTTCTCTTTGGCTTTTACCTGATTCCATTCTGGGGCCTGAAGGCAAGTGCCTATTTAACCGGTTCCGCCTTGGCCCTATTACCTATAATATATCTAGTGAGTTCAAAACTCGGAAAATCGGAGGCTTAACATGCTGTCCTCGAACAAGCTCCTCTATTTACTGGCATTTATCGAGGGCGCAACTGTTATGGCGGTCGAACTGCTTTCGGCTCGTATGCTGGCACCTTACTTCGGGACAGGCATTCACGTCTGGGGCGCAATAATTGGAACCACCGTAGCCAGCCTAGCCATGGGCTATTTCCTGGGCGGTTATCTTGCAGAAAGAGGTGCTAATCGACAAAAGCTCTTCTTTATTTTCCTCTTGGCTTCGTTGTTTATGATGGTCATGCCTACTGAGGCTAAAAACTTGATCGGGCTCTTCTCGGAAACGGAGCCTCTCATATCGGTTGTGATCATTTCGTTTATTTTACTAATTCCATGCTTAGGGCTTTTAGGCACAACACCGGTGCTCATCATTCACCTTCTTACCGAATCCCTGGAGGAAACTGGCCAAACAGCAGGGAATGTATATTCCCTATCAACAATTGGCGGTATAATTGGGACTTTCCTCGTGGGCTTTTACATCATTCCTGAATTTGGCATAACAACACCTACGGTGGTTCTCGCAATGATTCCGGGAATCTTAGCAATAACCCTACTAGTAATGTCAAGGCAGGTGATTGCGTTAAGTGCTCTCGTCGTAGTCCTATTTGGTTACCTATCAACCAAAACCAAGACACCCCGCTCCAACGTCAAAATCTTACACAATTCTGAAGGATTGCTCGGACAGGTTATGATAGCTGATGCCATTTTGCCCGGTATGGCGAACCGCATTCTCTTTGTCAACCGCATGGGCCAAACTTTTGTAGACATCAATACCGGTAAGTCAAGATGGAGCTATCCTTCATACGTCACTGCTCTATGCAGCACTTATCCCAAAAAAACTAAAGCCCTTTTACTGGGACTAGGAGGCGGGTCAGTTGGCAAAAACATGATCGAGATACTGGACTTCGATCTAACCATCGTTGAATTAGATAAAAGAATGGCCAAACTTGGGAAAAAATTTTTCGGCCTCCCTTCAAGTGTAAATCCGATAGTGGATGACGCCCGGCACTTCCTTGAAACCACAGAGCAGCAATACGATATCATTATCATAGATGTTTTCAAAGGAGAGGTCCCACCGGCTCACGTCTTATCGAAGGAATGTTTMKWWAYMRWARAAACCAARTTAACGGCYAAAGGGTTACTTATCATTAACTTYAATGGRTTCYTAGASGGCYTRGAGGGACGGGCMGGCAGRTCATTATAYAATACSCTCGTTGCAGCAGRTTTWCACACCAAAATCCTWCCMACCTATGAGCAACCATTGTATCGAAATTGCCTTTTTATCTCACAGGCGAATCCGATCAATCTGCATGAACCAAGATTCCCATTACGCAATGGCAACACACCCATTGATTTCTCCGCAGTTTTCCTAACCGATGCAGAGACGAATTTCCCCGAAGCTCCTATTTTTCTTGATGATCAATCACTCCTCGACCACTATAATGTTGCCGCAGCCCAAATTTGGCGGAGGGAATATAAAAAACACTATACCGATATGTTCTCATCCAAAGGCATAGAAYTGTTCAAATAATACTCCTRTAYATCTGGAATAARATAAGAYAACCTAGAGGAGTATTGCGTACYTTAGTGAGTMCACGCAACCCACNANNNCCCCCCATTTCGTCTAATATAAARTAAAGTTCATCTAAAAARTAGGGGTAAYMGYATATTTCYTTGTCTATMTACCAARGAATCATTATATTTAAAGGCTCATACTTTCACCGAACAGAACAAAATTTYAAAMCAGRCYKATATTCGGAATAYTATTCYGRTATTRGKRYGTTMTGCCRWATATWGRAYTGAAATAGTMTCACTTAGCAGTATTATCTAYTTATTTRCATCTTRACATACACTAAACAGAAACCATCAGTACTGAGCTTTCGTATAATAATACTCTCAACATGGAAGTATATAACTACTCGTCACAGTRCTCATTCAAAATAKCTGCTTCCCTKAAACTTATTGGGTTAGTGGCTMTCGGGTTTTTAGGGACCAACCTAAGTGTCGTTGCGAAAGATTCMGATATTMCRCTAACGGATGCATCAACCGCACCAGTTGCCGCGGGAARCTTTAATCAGGAAATAGTCATGGTTGAAGTGGCACATCAAGGTGGAGGGCCTGGCCATAACACCAACGTTACGGCCATGAACTTTACAGCTGTAAATACACTTAATTCAGATGTAGACCGAGCGATTTTGTATTACACCACAACCGCTGTGTTTGGCACGGGCACGCCATTGGGGGCTCCTGATGTTAATGTAGCTGATGGCATCACATTTTCAGGGTTTTCACAAGGCATTGCTAGAGGAGCATCTGGATTTTTTTGGCTGGCATACGATATTTCAAGTAGTGCAACAACTTGTACAAACACCGTAGATGCCACCCAGGTGATTGGAGATATTACGGTGGATGAAGGGGTAATTGTTAGCTATACCGACAATGCTACGGGCAACCGTCAAATAGAGCCTGCAGCATCACCAACCACACTGGTAGCGGGCGATATTGCGATGGTAGGTATGAATGCAACGGATCCTGATGAGTTTACTTTTGTCCTATTAGTGGATATTAACGGTGGAACGGTCATTAATTTCACTGATAAAGGATGGTTGGCCGCATCTGGCTTTAGGACAGGTGAAGGAACGGTGGTTTGGACTGCTTCCGGATGTGATGCAAACACTTGTGGAACCGAAATAACAATAGAAAACGGCTCGCCTTGGACCTCAACCTCAGGCTCAGTTACCACCAATGGGACTTTCGCATTGGCTATGGCTGGTGATCAGATATTGGCTTACACAGGAACAGAAGCAAGCCCTACGCACATAGCAGCCTTGGACAACAGCGGAACGATTGGCTGGGATGCCGATGCAATAGATGCTCAGACCTCTGCCCTACCTACTGGCCTGACTGAAGGAACAACTTGTGTGTCAACGACACCTGATGTAAATGTGGTATATAATTGTTCTACCACCAGTGGTGGAGCTACAGCAATTCGCCCAGCGGTCAATAC
>JAESRW010000086.1 GCA_016764395.1 Flavobacteriales bacterium | reverse complement strand
GTTAAAAGAGGTAGGGCATAGCGCTAAAGTTGTAATGATCAGTGCCGTTGGTCAAGATGCAATGATAAAAGAAGCCAAGGAGCTCGGGGCCAGCTCTTATATCACCAAACCCTTTTCACCGGAAAAAGTGCTTGAAACCCTGGATGCAATATTGTCCTAAAGTTTATTTGCCATTTGATTAAACATTGATTTGTTCAATCAAAAGTGGCCCAACAGCCAATAATTTATCTTCCCAATTTTAGGTGGTCACTTTGCTCCATCGCAGGTGGTCACTTTGAAACGTCCTTGGATGATCAGTTTGGTCCGTCCAAGGGTGGTCTAGGAGAGCATCGTATCCAGATCGGGGCGGTACTCCACGACCAATTTTTTCTCGTATTACGGTCGAGTATGCTCAATTAGCATCAATTGAGTTTCAATAATATAGTTGAAAGTGTGTCCTTGACATAAATAACGCAGGTGAAAAATAAGTTTGAATAAGTTGCGCTTGTAAAAGTATTGTCGACTCAATAGGTGATTACTTGAAAAACGACATGGTACTCGTACATAACTGGGGAAAATGTATATGCTGCATGAAAGTTAATATAGAAAGAGTAAAGACATTTAACCTTTCCGTCAATGGAATCTAAAGATGCAGAAAATGTTCAATTTACACTTTTAACAGTATTCACTGATAATGAAGCCCAATCAGAAGATATTTGCCCAGTTCTTGTCCGCAGTAAACAAAAAAAGCCTAACTATCAACTAGTTAGGCTTTTAATTTGTCGGGGTAGTAGGATTCGAACCTACGACCCCCTGCTCCCAAAGCAGGTACGCTAGCCGGACTGCGCCATACCCCGATCAATTTTATCTTTCAAATTACAAAGAACCAAATTTCAAACTTGGCCTGAAATTTTACTTATCCCTATTTGCTCCAATAGCGAAGGCGAAAAGCGGTTGCAAAAGTAAGGTAATTTTCGTTGCGGTCCAATGGTATCGTAGACTTTAATACGTACAAAACTGACTCACTTCTGTAAAGCATCAATTGCTCGTCCATGTCACAACATCATTTGCAAAAACTCCAAGGATCACATACCTTGTTGGTCTTAACTTAAAACCCTCACAATGAAAAAAGGATTCGTACTTATAGGCACCATGATCTTTCTGGCCAGCTCGGTGTATGCTGGTATTACACTCCGCTACTACAACAAAGATTCGAATGACCACGAATGGAAAGTGAAGACCTGCGGAAGCACCAAAACGGTAGAATTCGATAAAAGCAAAACAGCTTCTGTTACGATTCAAACCGGATGTTCCGATGCGGTGATCTATACAGACTGTGGAGAAGTCACCGTGAAAGACGGAGATAACATCACGATCAAAGACGGCTGTATTAAGATCAATTAAGGCGAAGGAATACTTCCTCTTATTGCCTTACTTCCTTTCCTGGTATTTCCCTGGTGCATGTTAGGTAATAATCTTGCATTGCGTGGCAAAGAACATGCTACCTCTGGTATCCCTGTATCCTTTACCCATGGCTGCATTATAATGCAAGACCCTCGTTTTTGACATCAAGTCAAATCGAACTTGCTATGCACATGAACATCAAACCGAGAAACTCCAAAAACCTTAAGGTATTTCTTGCTTTGGCAATCGGTGTAGCGTTGTTTCACATTTCTTGCACCCTCCTTAAAAAGACACACAAGCAAAGCTATCATTTGACTACCACCCTTCCCGGAGTAATCCCAATAGACAGCCTCCTTTTTTGTGACGAAACAGAAATTGCCAATATACATTATCGTGAAGATATGTATTGGACCAGAAGAGTGTATGGTAAAGCTTCGGACAAGTACCAATCTATACTGCCCGATACGCTATCATGGATACAGGATACTCTGCCACTAGATACGTTTACTGAAATATATCTTCGACACCCCGCTTATCAATGGTATCTGGTGGTGGGCGTAACTCAGGAACAAGCCCGTGACTTTGGCCAATGGCGTTCAGATAGAGTAGTAGATGGTAATGACAGCACAAAATATCTGAATTACCTAACCAGGCCTATTACGAGTGACTGCGTTTCTAAAAAACAATCACTCTATAATCTAAGAGGAAATGTTTCAGAATGGATTGCAGACAGTGGTGTTTGTGTGGGCGGAGGATGGCGCGATTCGACAGAACGTGTACTCGCAACTGACACCTTTCACCTTACCACACACAACGCATGGACGGGATTTAGAAATGTATGCAAATGGAAGAAATGGGAAAAATAAAAAGTCCTGGTTCGGCTAATAGAAGCCCCTAGTATGAGCATCGCAGTTATCTAAGAAATACGTTCCATACTGATATTAATTTTATGAAAATCAGCATCTTTATATCTATCGCCTGCAGAACCAACGTTATCATAAACACCTGATGCTAACCAAAACCTGCAACAATTGACAAGATGGCTCACACGCTGCTCACTGATTTCAGTGATGGTACTCACCACTTCCTACGCCAGGTGTCAGGAGAGCGATTATTCAGAGATTGATCAACGATCCAAAAGTGCGCCACCAGGGATTGCGCTCCTTCACAAATCCCTGACCCAATACTTAATTGAGCCTTACACGTCCGAAGGGGATAAGGTCCGAAGTATCGCCGTATGGATCATGCACAATATCGAGTATGATGTAAGAACATACGTAGTAGACAAGCGCAGGAGCGTAACACCCAACCAAACTCTCAGAAAGAAAAAAGCCATATGCACCGGATACTCCGACCTGTTTACAGCGATGTGCATGGAGGCTGGCCTGGAGGTAGCATCTGTCATTGGCTATGACAAAGGAGGCTTTTATGAACCGACCGATATTTTCGTCCGTGCCGACCATTCCTGGAATGCAGTGCGAATTGATGGTGAGTGGAAGCTCATTGACCTTTCCTGGAGTGGCGGGGGACTTGTTTTGCGCAAGCAGCTGATCAGCAAACACCTATCAAAGATTTTTAAGCTACCGTTCAAATTCAAGTATAAGTTTGTCCCCGGACCCAACTTCAACTATTACCTGACGGATCCCGAAGTATTTGCGCGAGATCACCTGGCGGCGCATCCGGGATGGCAGCTCACCAAACGCATCATTCCCATCGAGGTCTTCGAACAAAGTACAGACTCACTCAACGCGTTTATCAAAAGTGGTAAAGGAGCGCTCAATCCATATCACGGGCGGGTTGCATATTATCGAACGCTCCCCTACCCTCAAGGTCACCTGATTTTGGGAAAAATAGGGCACCAATTCAATGAGAAGAACTTTAGAATTCTAGCGGAGGGCGAAGCAAAGTATGCAATTGACTGGTATATAGAAACAAGTAAGAGCAAACTGAGCTTGGAAGAAAAAATTATTATCTATGATTCATGTGCCGTGGTGTTGAGAGAAGCTAGAAAGCATATCCGTTCCTATATCAAATACACCAGAGCCGAAAAATCTGTGAGAAACAAAAAGAATAAGGCGCTTAAAAAGTATTCCCATGCCTTTAGCAAACAAAGCATGAGAGAAAACTGGAAGCATCGAGTCGATAATATTCGCCTGAGAAAACCAGCAAGAAGACAATTGGAGAAACTGAGATCAGAACAGAGCGTCCTCAAGAAGGAAATTGAAGTTATTGAGGATAAAGAGCTTGGCTTGTCGAAGAAAGAGTTAAAGGCAGACTCCATCCTTGAACTAAGCGCCGCGACCTATCTGGCCAATGCCACTGACAATGATGAATCGATCTTGTTATTGCGCAAAGGAAATAAAGTGATCGAAGAAGATATCATCGCAAAGTTAGACCAAGATATTCTAGTGAACATAACTTCAGCAACATGGAATAATATCACCATTGATTCGATTATAGATGCCAAAGTAGTGAATCGCATAATTTTCAACTGGAGTTACAAATATCTCCTGGACAGCCTTACCAATTATCATCAGAGACAGCGAGATCTAAAAGACCGAACCCTCCAGCGTATTAAGACAGATTATAAAGCATTGCTCAAGGCCATGGGCAGGAATAAGAAAAGATCCCGGGAGACAAGAAAATATTACAAGCGCCAACTAACGAACGCACAGCGAGCAAATAAGAAAGTCACAGATTCCCTTAGAGCCAGTAATACATGGCCTGACAAGTTTACTCAAACCCAAAGAGAATGGATCGAATACAACAGGAAGCGGATTCGTCAATTAGATGATCAAATAGCACTCATCAAAGCTGAAACAACAAGTCTTGTGCAATTGGTAAATAGACACAATAATGAGTACGCTGCCAACAAAGACGAGCGCAAGTGGGAACGCATGCGGTACTCAGCATTTATGCGCTATTATCTTAAGTTTTATATCAGGGAGAAGCGTAAAGCCTCCAAATACTCTAGAGAACTTAAAAGTGCTGAAAATGACATTGAAAAGACCAAGGAGAAAAGCAAGAATAAATTAGAAAAAATGGAGTTAAGACAAGAGAAGGAGGATATGAGAAGACTTAAGAGTACCCGATGACAAAGAGGCGTTAAAGTGGAGGATTGTGCCAATATTGCTCATCTCTACACAGGATTCTGCCCTGGCAGGTCATAACGTCACAGAAATTCGAGGTTGGGTCAAAGGGAACAATCTTTGGTCTCGGTGGAGGCATGTTAAGCAGTTAATTCTCATCATTTATTTGAGGCTAATTAAACAACCATGTCGAACAAGGCGCTGTACTTTATTCCAGATATCTCCGGTTTTACTTCATTTGTTAAAAGTGTAGAAATCGGGCACAGCCAGCATATTATTGCTGAACTGCTGGAGTTGATCATTGATGCCGACAAGCTTGCATTGTCCGTTGCGGAAGTCGAGGGTGATGCGGTGTTCTTCTACAAGAATGGGGACCTCCCCACAGCGGATGAAATTCTCCTACAAACCCAGGAAACGTATGTGCGATTTCACAATCATCTGAAATTGTACCAGTCCAGAAGAATCTGTGACTGCGGTGCCTGCACATCAGCTGCAAGTTTGACTTTGAAATTCGTCGTACATCAGGGTGTCCCTAACATGATAACCGTAAAAGGAAAAGAAAAACCATTTGGGGAAGACGTCATTAAGGTTCATCGCTTGTTAAAGAACAAGGTAACTGAACGTGAATACTTGCTCTATACTGATAAGCTACTCGACAACGCTGAGTTAATCAATGATCATAAAGAATGGTCAAAAGTAGAGCCTGGAGAAGAAGAATATGAAGGCGTGGGCAAAGTAACCTATAAAAGCATCGGCTTGGCCTTTCTCAAGAAATTGATCAAACCCCCACCCTCTCTTAACTATAAAGATTTAACAACAGCGCCGGTCCAAACCTCCATTGATATCAGGGGTGCCAGGCCCAACGTTTTTGAGCTGGTCACCAATATGGAACAACGTCATAAATGGAATAAAGATGTAAGGGAGTTTAGGTACAAAGAGGGAGAAATAAACCGCGTTGGATCCAAGCATGTCTGCGTCATCGGAAGCAACTTATTGGAGTTTGAGACTGTTACCAATGATTTTGGGCGGGACAAATATGTTTATGGAGAAGTGACCGACCAAATCCCTCTGATTAAGGAAGGAACTACCTATTATATCGTAGAGGGTGATGAGCATCAAACTAAATTGAGGATGGAGTTTCATTACGAATCCATTCCATTCTTGGGCTGGTTGGCGAAACTCTTCATTCCCGGACAAATAAAGAGGCGACAAGTGGCGAGTTTGAAGCAGATAAAGGAGATTATTGAAACCGAAAAGAATTAAATTTACCTGCAACACCGCTTTCTGATTTAGATGTGATGCAGGTTAGAATATTCTTATTCGTTGTGGTTTGTGTGCTGGGGCAAAGCCCCGGTCAAAAAATGTATGCATTTGCAGCAGCTAATCCAGATTCAACCCACAGACCTTACACCCTTAATTACAAAATTGATATACCGATTACCGCTGTAACCATATTTGGAAACTTTTATGGGCTGAAATTGTTAAAAAGGAACTTTGGCATTGATGATCCCGATGAAATTTACAATCTGGACCCTGGCAACGTTCCCAAGTTTGACCGCAGTGCACTCTCCCTAAACTCCTCCTTCTTTGCTGAAGCACATGATATATCCGACATCGGTTTGAATGTTAGCACGGTATTGCCTGTGCTGTTGTTCTTAGATAAAGACATGCGGGCTGACTGGCTGCAGCTCACTTTTTTGTACCTTGAATCACAGTTTGTGTTTGCCAATGTCTATATCTGGGGGGGGCCGCACGCTAGCAAGCGATACAGGCCGTTTGTTTACTATTCAGAAATTCCCATTCAGGAGCGGCGAGGCGATTTTCGAAAGAATTCATTTTTTAGTGGACATGCATCATTTACCGGTGTTGCGAGTTTCTTTATGGCTTCTACCTACTCCATGTACCACAAAGATGTCAGTAAATTGCTCCTGTATTCCCTGGCAACAGTTCCACCGGTGTTCGTTTCCTACTTCAGATACCGAGCCGGTAAACATTTTCCCAGTGATGTGATAGTAGGAACCGTGRTAGGCGCTATTGGTGGTATAATAGTGCCTTATTTACACAGATCTAATAAGAAACGGCCAGACAAATCCTGGACTTTTAATCCTATCCTGGGAGAGACAAAGGGGTTAAGACTTAGCTATCACCTATGAAGACATTATGGGGACAGAAGCATTTCGCTTCGCATGCGTTCAAGTACATCCTCATCGGGGTCATGAGCATAGTAAGCAGCTTGGCATCGGCACAAAAACCCTGGTTTAAGAAGACTGAAAGAAACTGGGCAGACAGCACAAAGCGCACTGAAGAATCACCTGCATATTCAGTTTACCTGATTGGAGATGCCGGTGAACCAAAATCTAACAGTCCTTCAGCACTTAAGGTACTAGAAGGGCATCTCAGAGCCGCTGACTCCAATTCTATAGTGGTCTTTTTAGGAGACAATATTTATCCTGCAGGGCTGCCCAAACCTGATGCTGAAAATATTGCCACCGCAGAGAAAAAGATCAATGCTCAGCTGGACATCTTAAAATCATTTAAAGGCCGCACCGTCTTTGTGCCTGGAAACCACGATTGGGATCATTGGAGCAAAGAGGGTTTGGAAGGAATTAAACGAGAAGAGGATTATGTAGAAACGTATTTGGATCGAGGGAACGTGTTTCTTCCGGACGAAGGATGTCCTGGGCCAGCAGTTGTAAATCTGACCGAAAACCTGGTGCTCGTCTCCATTGATACGCAATGGTGGCTGCACAAATGGAMTAGAACAGACGCATCCAATAAGGACTGTCCCGCCATTGATGACGATTCATTTTTAGCGGAGCTTGAAGCCGTTCTCACAGAGAACAAAAGCAAACAAGTCATTGTGGTTGCCCATCACCCAATAATAACCAATGGCAATCATGGGGGGTACTATGCATTGAAAGACTATATTTTTCCTCTGACTGCCTCCAAGCCCAATTTATATGTACCACTCCCAATTCTCGGCTCACTGTATCCTATGTTGCGAAAACACTTGGGACACCTGCAAGACCTGGCACATCCTAGATATAACCTCATGGTGTCCAAACTGAAAAGGCTCTTTTCTAATTACGATAACCTGGTCTATGCAACCGGACATGATCACAATTTGCAATATTTCTCAAGGTACAATCAGCATTACATCGTGAGTGGATCGGGCAGTAAGACCCAATACGTGGCTAAGGGACACAAAGCTTCTTTCACCTATGCACGCCAAGGTTTTATGAAGTTGGATTATTATTCAGATCGGGAAATGTGGTTGGAAGCATGGGTGACCAACGATGAGATTGACAGCAAAGGACATGTCGCCTACCGGAAAAAATTGGTCGATGCCAGGGTGGCTGAACCCGATGAAGATAAACGTCCCCTCGACTTTTCCGATAGTAGTATCACGGTAATCGCCGGAGCCAACTACGCGGCAGGAAAATTTAAAACGTTGATGTTCGGCCACCACTATCGAAAAGCCTGGTTGGCACCGATTGAAGTTCCGCTGATGGATATGAGTAAAGAGAAWGGWGGAMTWAMRCCSRTRMAAATWGGAGGAGGATTTCAAACCAAATCACTTCGATTGAGCAATGCGGAAGGCAAAGAGTTCATCTTTAGATCCATCAATAAAGACCCCAAGAAGATACTTGATCAAGCATTGAGAAAGACCTGGATAGCCGATATCATCCAAGATCAAATATCCATGGCCCATCCTTATGGAGCCTTTGTCATTGCCCCCCTTGCCAAAGCGGTGGGCATCTATCACAAGAACCCAAAATTGGTGTTTGTACCAGATGACCCTCAACTTGGTGAATACAGAACATTGTACAAAAACACMTTGGCCCTGTATGAAGAAAGAGCCAGTAARCACCTTGARGACTAYGGTGATTTTGGAGGTGCCAGTAAAGCGATCAACTCCAGGAAACTACTTGAAAGATTGTATGCAAACCATCACTATACCATGGATGCAATCAACTTGCTAAGAAATAGGCTCTTTGATATATGGGTTGGTGATTGGGACCGCCATGAGGATCAATGGAGATGGGTAAAATATAAATGCAACAAAGGGAGTCACGATAAGTGTTACCATGCCGGGTCCAGTGAAGGCAGAGAGGAATCTCTGTATCGGCCAATTCCACGAGATCGTGATCAGGTGTTTGTGATATTGGATGGGGTGTTTCCCTGGATGGTTAGACGAAAATTTGCGGCCCGGCTGTTGCCGCACTTCCAGAACACCATTAGAGATATGGAAGGCCTCAATATCAATGGTGGCCATATTGATCGCTCCTTTCTGAATGGACTTACCCGGGAGGAATGGATTCAAACGGCAAAAGAAATGCAGGATGCTTTAACAGATAAAGTAATCGAAGATGCCATTAAACTTTGGCCGGATACCATATTTGCCTTGGATGGGGAAGTCATCATAGATAAGCTAAAGCACCGGCGGGATTTATTGGTAGAATCAGCAGAGCGTTATTACGTTATTCTCGCTAAACAGGTCGACGTGATCGGTACCCATGGCAGCGAGTATTTTGAGATTACCAGGGAAGATGATGAGCATACACAAATAAAAGTGTACACCTCCGATGCTTCAAAAAAGAAGGGCCGTTTGCTATACAATCGCACTTTGCTGTCATCTGAGACAAAGGAGATTCGCATCTACGGTCAGGGAGGAAACGACCATTTTGAAGTGAATGG
>JAESRW010000302.1 GCA_016764395.1 Flavobacteriales bacterium | reverse complement strand
TGGCAGTTAAAATAGAATGAAGATTCATTTTAGTAACGCGAATATCAAAGGCCATTTTCTTATGCATTTTCTAAAGCTTCTATTCTGCTAATAAGGCCATCGATTACATTATCACGTTCCAATATCATGCCGTTTAATTCCTGTACCGATTTTATAAGTGGGCCAATGAATTCCTCATAACCTATACTCTTAAAATCCGCACCACCACCAATAGAATGATCCTGATACCCAGCGAAATCTATATTCAGTTTATCCATCAAAGCTTTGATTTCATCTGCAATTACACCCTGATGAAAACGGTTTCGCTTCTTGCTACCATCTCGCGGTATCAGTGTGACAACTTGTTTTCCATCATCGTCTTCAGTGACCTGTACATAGTCCTCGCGGTAATCCAAACGATATTCGACTGGGCGAACTTCCAAAAGGAAACTTAATCCTAAAGTGGTATCAATTATGTCTGCTTTATCTCGTACATCAGAACGGTTTTGTACGGCACCATAGGCAAAAGTAGTGGAGTTAGAATTGCCTAATTGCACCTGATTATCCGCAGTGACGTTACAGTAATCACCGAGACACGTAGCACTATCAAAAGCACCAGAACTAAATCCAGCACCTACGCCAAGATTAATACTACGAATACCAGAACCAGAACCACCAGCATGAGCGCCTATGTTCACCGCGTCTTCAGAAGTACCAAAATCACCCGCGAACTCACCTATACAAACACTGCCGTGACCTTGATTGTTTTGTCCCGCGTTTTGCCCTATCGCTATAGCAGTAGTTTCTTGCCCAGTGACTCCAGCATTCGGGCCTATAGCTATAGCGGCAAGTCCCTGACCAGCATTTCCCGCGAAACTACCAATACCTATGCTAAGAATCCCCGCGTCAGCATTGCCATTGGCACCATCACCAATATGAACTTCAGCACCTGTTAACGATGCGATTATGTTATTAGCGGTAGTTTGTGCCGTTACCGCTTTACCATCTGCGGTGTTAGCCGCAGTTTGTGCCGTTACCGCTTTACCATCTGCGGTATTAGCCGCAGTTTGTGCCGTTACCGCTTTACCATCTGCGGTATTAGCCGCAGTTTGTGCCGTTACTGCTTTACCATCTGCGGTATTAGCCGCAGTTTGTGCCGTTACCGCTTTTCCATCTGCGGTATTAGCCGCAGCTTGTGCCGTTACCGCTTTACCATCTGCGGTATTAGCCGCAGTTTGTGCGGCAACGGTTTCATTAATCAAATATTCAAAAACGGTGCCACCGATATTATGGGAGGTGCGCTCATCGGTAACCACACCGCCACCATCGATGCTGGCAACCTTAACCAAATAATGTTGGCGGTTGTTGCTGTCGATATAGTCGCTTTGCACCGCTGCATCATAAACCATAGAAACCACATCATTAACGCCGCCAGCGTGGCCCAACAAATGCACATCCAACCAAACATCGGTTGGCAATGCGCCGGGGGTTATGGTGTGGGTTGTGTCGTTTTCAACTCTTAAACCTTTGACATAACCAACACCGGCTAACAGGGTAAAAACACTGGCGTTATTTTCAACTAAAAACCCATCATCTAAAAATGCATCATCACCATAAAAATCATTAGCCACGGCGTTGGCGCGTTCGTCTTGTCCATCAAAGCGCCCCATAAAATCCATTTGCCAGGCTTCCGCCGCCACGGTTATTTGTGTTGTTGCTTGCGCATCCACATAAGCCGTGACAAAGTTTTTTGCAATCGTATCACCCGCGACATTGCCAACGGTTTTTGTTTTTTGGATAACTTCACTATAACTAACACCCACCAACGTGTTGTCTTCTGCCTGAATACCAACCCAATTGAATTGAAAATCTCCATCATCTGGCCCTAACACCAAAGAATAGACCACTTGATCAGGGTTTATATATCCTTGACTAGTCACCGCCCCTTCAAAAACAATATCCCCGGCATCGGGTATCACTTCCAACAAATCCACCGGGGTGGTTGGGTCTAGTCCGTCGATGTAAGCCAAAATAAATCTATCCACCACAAAAGGTTCCGACAACCCTTGTTTTTGCGCAATTAGCGCGCGTCCCGCCGTTAATACTTGTGACATAATATTTTATCCTTTTAAAATTGAGCAATATCGGTGGAGTATCGACAATGAGAACTACCACAACCAATTCCAACTTGTGAGAAATCGTTTGTGGTTATCTCATAACGGCGGCATGTTCGACCATACTTTGTCATTAACAACCGTATCAATTCAGGGTTTTGTGATAGCTGGTTGTCATCCATATTTATCACGATAACATCCCAATCTTTGCCGGGTGCGCGTTCTTGAATTTGTATGAAACCGATACCCAACCGTATAAAAATCTTTTTAATGCCAGCAATAGAACCGGAATCAACAGAATTGATAAAGGCATGTTTTACACGTAATCGATAAAGCGCCAAATCTTCACCATCAAAACGTTCTATATTGCGCTGATATGCTAATAAATCCAAAATGCCTTCAACGCACGTTTCAGCATCCATTTGGGTTAATGGCCAGGATAACCAACCGGCTATGGTATCCCAATAACTTTGCCCGGCTGCGCGCAATTTTTCGATTTCTACTTTTGCCAACCATGCTGGTAATGTTAATTTCATAACATATTCACCGTTAAAGTATCGATTCTTGGCAATTCTAAATTACTAACAATATCAACCTGGATAAAATCAACAGAATACAAATCTGAAAATTGCTTGTGTAATTCACAACCCAGCTTGCTAAATGAGAATTGCGACAATGGGAAAGTTAGGGTTGGTGAATAACCTACGTTTTCCCTAAATGCGCACCGAATAAAATTAATCACATCATTTTCAAGGTCGGTTTTTTTTGCGTCCGTTAAATTTTTCTGAGGCCAAACATCTACCGTTAATACGTGTAAACTTTCAGGCATGGCAAACAACACTAAATCATCGCCATGGCCGTGGTTTCCATTGTCGGTTATTTCTGCCTGTATGTTGGCAATAAATTGGGCGTCCGGTGTACCTATATCCAACATAATAAAGCCGTTTGCAGTACCAGGGCCGCGTGGGGCATTATGTTCAAAAAATACGTTGCGAGCTTTCACACCATCAAAGCTTGAAATTATCGCAGTATAAACCGCGTCCGTATGCCATTGGCCAACCGCTCCAAATTGATTTTGTACCCGTTCGCGCAAATCATCATCCAATTCAACATCGGCACCAGGAACCAACAACCAATCGGCTAAATTGGTAACCGATGACACCCCCGGCACTGCGGTGGGTAAAATTGAATAATACCCCGCCGCCAAATTGTAATTACTGTAATTACTACCCGTATCAATCGCATCAACGGCAACCAATGCGGTGGTTTCACCGTCTAACATGGTTTTTTCCTCTGTTGTCACAACCTCATAGATAACGCCATTAATAGCCACGGTTTGCACTGTCACACCCACGGGAATAATTAGCGTGCCGCTACCATCAAACCTAGTAAACTGTAATTTACCGCTTGCGGTTACTGCCTGCTTTCGTTCGATATCAACCGCCCATGCCAGCAATTCCAAATAAACGCCGCTTGCGGTTTTAACGTAGGCATTAGGCAACACATGAGTTATCAACAAATCAATCATCCACAGCGCCGGGGCGGAAATCAGCGCCGACACTAAACGCCAAAAGGGCGAATACTTAGAATCATTGTTTATGGCTGAACCTTGCGCGGCGGCCTCTTCATTCCACTTTGTTTTTAACCCATCTTGTGTAGTGGGTATCCCGGCATCTTCAATCATCGCGGTAAATTTTTCAGTTTCATCATTCACAATAATAACTCCATCGCCCCAAATTCAATTGTTGTGGCTTTCAGATAATAAGTATCACCGACTTTTTCAATGTTCGCGGTGCCGGGCTTTATCCTTAAATCGTTTTCAATTTCAATTTCCATTCGATTAATATTTATGTTTATTTTTGATATGCTTCGTTCACCAATTAACGCAACCAACAAACCGGTTTCACGAATCATGTGCTTTATATCTTGCGCTATCGTTGCGCGCCCTATGATGCTTTCAGGCACGTTGACGGCATCCAATACCACATCATCATCTACCACCAACAAATCTAAATAATTTTGCAATTCATTYGACATTTTTYTYTTCYCCGGTTGGTACACCGATAATTTTTTAATAGGTTTAGAGGTAGGGGGGGTATAYTTCCAAATTTCACGYGATGGAGAAACAGCAGTRAAYARGTTTAATTCCGCAACAAACACKCCGCCATCRCTTGAATCYGYKGYAAKCWTAAAWGYTCTTGRYAAAGGTARACTTRAAATTTCACCTACTGTTTCACGATTGTATTCAAACAAYCTTGCGGAAGTATATTSTTGATCAGATGGATCATATACARCACCGTAWATATATTTTGTTAATGCATTAAYTGTAATTGATACAACCGTTACRRTTGMAGAATYMCCAAAAACAYYSCCTARRTTTACCCATAGACCACTAGCAAGAACATAGTGCCAAAGCTCTTGCTGTTGYGTTTSCTGATTASYATCAASAAAATAYAAATCCCCATTTATTTCATCAACCGYTSCCAATGTRAAWAAYACAAGTGGWMWAGGAKTRTYGGAATACATCGGTATTTCAAYGGGATTACTKCCATCATTTTCAACGGWAAATAATTTRAATTCGGATGTCTGAGTRTYAAYAGCAACAAYCCACAAAAACCCTTTYGCATCACATTGATATATWTCATAAACAAGATAACCCCCCAAGAATGTATCATCTATAACATCCCAGGTAGAAAAATCATCAGTGGAAACAACAAKCGARCTTGTAKKAKTMNNNCCACCATYAATGATATTYCCCCACACTTKCCCCGTGATTTCATTCACAGCTACAGAGGCGGCGGCTATACCATTTGTATTTACCATGCCTTGGCTAACTAACTGTTGCGCTATGTTCTCATAAACCCCACTTACAACATTCAGTTTTCCAATTGTCGAACTGTCTCCACTAACAACGTATAATCCAACATACAAATTCTTTGTGATGCTGTTAAAATCCATGCTATAGGGGCCAACTGTCGATTCTTCGGTTATCATCTCACCCTGAAAAGACCAAACGCCACCTTCTACTATGTCTACTACTACTCTTTCTACTACGGAAAAATGCCAAATTTCATTTCCAATTTGTCCCGAACTATCCGCCAGTGTAGTAATCACTACTTCATAAGGCCCGCCCACGGGAATAAATTCCGGTAACGCACTGACATCAACAATGATATCTATCGAACCATCCCTAGAATCCATCGCGTCAGGTATCAAAGCATAAGCTTTTGATTCAACTTCACTACGTTCTACACCACTAGAATCTTGCTCGATGACAAACGTGTAATCATTCGGTAAATTTATAACCGGTGGATAATCTATCCGAGCAGGGGCGGTAAACTCTTCAAATTGTATGATGGGGTTTTCATCTTTAAGCCCCATATAATAATAAAACCGGTAAACGGTATCATCCCATTCATAAGGCAAATATTGTGTGTGTATACTTCCATAGGGTAGCCCATTTCCTTCTATAACTTTAAAACTTACCGGACTACCCCAACCATGATAAACCTGTTCATCAGTGGGAATATTATCCGCACGATAAATAAAGGTATGCAAATCTCCTTCGCCATTTGCACTTATACCAACCGCAATGCTTGATTCAGTTATATTATGTAAATTAACGGATGTTATTTCCGGTGCATCATAAGTAGTTTGTACGAGTTGATAAACCCATTCATCACCCGTAACATTATCAACCAATACAAAATATACATCATAGGCTGTATTATTTTGCAGCCCTTCTAAACGTACCCCCGCAAGTGAACCGTTGCTAATAGCTGAAAAAAATGATGTGGCGGGGGCTGCCCCACCACTTGCGGTTCTAGCTAATATTTCTGGAATTGTTGGCGTAGGATCACCCGCTGGAACAACCACCGTTGTCCAACTAGCATCAATATCTACATCAACCCATAAAGAAAATTGATACCTACCTAGTGTATCTATAAATGGGTAACCGTCAGCAAAAACGGGAATGGAAGAAACCACCGGCACCGAACCAACAAGAGAAATCATCCCCGTTGGAATATTTACGGATTTATTACCCGGTGCATCTACAGTAAGAACTTCACCGGTTAACGCGATTGAACCAGTAGGCACATCAACGGATTTATCATCCGTTGTATTTACAGTAAGAACTTCACCGGTTAACGCGATTAATCCAGTAGGCAATTCAACTGCTTTTTCATTCGTTGTATTTACAGTAAGAACTTCACCGCTTAACGCAATTGAACCAGTAGGCACTTCAACTGCTTTATCATCYGTKGYATCTACAGTAAGAACTTCACCSRTTAACGCKATKRAWCCRSYWGGCACATCAACGGMTTTATCATCMGYWGYATYTACAGTAAGAACTTCACCGCTTAACGCRATTRAWCCAGTAGGCACWTCAACGGCTTTATCATYCGTTGCATCTACAGYAAGAACTTCACCGCTTAACGCGATTRAWCCAGYAGGCACATCAACGGCTTTATCATCYGTTGYATCTACAGTRAGAACTTCACCGCTTAACGCGATKRAACCAGTAGGCACTTCAACGGCTTTATCATCCGYYGYATCTACAGTAAGAACTTCACCGMTTAACGCGATTRAWCCAGTAGGCACATCAACGGYTTTATCATCMGYWGYAYYTACAGTAAGAACTTCACCGCTTAACGCGATTGAACCARTAGGCACWTCAACGGCTTTATCATCCGYTGYAYYTACAGTAAGAACTTCACCSSTTAACGCGATKGAACCRSTAGGCACTTCAACGGCTTTATCATCCGYTGYATYTACDSTAAGAACTTCACCCGTTAACGCGATGGAACCGCTAGGCACTTCAACGGCTTTATCATCCGTTGCATCTACTGTAAGAACTTCACCGGTTAAGGTAATGACACCGACTGGTATTGAAACTTCTTTATTATCAGTGACGGTAATGCTTGGCACTTGCCCTGTGAGGGTAATCGAGCCATCTGGTATGGATACGTCCACATCTGTAGTAACGCCACCACTATCAACAGTAGCCTGGTAGATGATGCCACCAACATTTACCGTGCGCTCGTCCGACTCTTCGTATATCTGGCCGTTGGGCAGTATTACCAGGCGATTAGCCATTTACGCCACCAGTGAGATAGTCGGGCAGTAATTTACGGTTACAGACGGCTTAGTAATATATGCGGTAATATCTGGTATGCCGTCCGACCCCACATCTACTGAAGTATCAATGTCGACGTAGTACTCATTGTACCCGGTAAGGTCTGCCGCGCCGTTTTTCCACGTCGAGCCGGTGTCCGCCGTTAACTCTGTTCCGCCCGTCAAAAAATTACTATTTCTAGTACTCAGAAAATTAGATACGTTTCGGGTCGTTCCGTCGGGATACGTCAACGTGAAGTAAATATCTGAGCCTGTTAGGGTGTCGGTTGATGCCAGGTGAATCCGCAGTATTCCAGTAGTGGTTAGCGTTGCTCGAAGCGTTGGAAAATCAAACCAAAAAGGGTTAATGACTGAACATAGCGCAGACGTTATGCACTCTAGGCTTGTTTTTGTTCCAGAGTTAAACGGTGTGGAATCGTTTCTGTGTACGCCCGAATCGTCTTGATCCATAACAGTACATCCGTTCGATATTACTGTAAATTGGTACTCTGAGTGCGCCGCATTATCCGAACTACCAGTAATAACCATGCGCTTATCTGCGGCAGGTAACAGGTTGTCCGTGAAGATAACACCGCTTTTTAGGGCGCAATTCTTTATGCGCATGTCAAGCCCGTGGTAGCTGTGAGTATCGTTGTAGAGGATTTTGTCAGCATGCGTTAAGTCCACGCCGGTAAAATGCGCCCTCCCGCCCCCACCGCCAAACCCATACCCAAAAATCCCGTTAATCGACCCGCCCACCGAGTTATAGACTCTGCCACCTGTCATACACAGTGTGGCTCCGCCCTGCACGTTAAGACGCCCGCCAACGTCCTGTATGTCTATGTCACTATTAATTAGTTTTAGGATGCACCCGTCTTTAGATGCCAAGCTCATTATGTCGGAATTTCCCGTAAGGATTAGCGTGCATAGTTCGGCTACTATCGCACTGTTTGTTGTGCCAGAGTTAAAGTTGTCCTTTGGCTGTAGCGTCAAGCCGAACAAGAACAAATCTCCGCGCAGGTAGTAACTCGCGTTACTATCACCGCTTAAAATTATCTCAGACGCGCCGGGGCTAGGTGTGTCCGCATTAGAACTGCTAACAGAAATTATAGCCCTTGGGCTGCCCCCGCTTTCCTCACCATAATACGTTATGCTGCCGCTATCGGTCTTAACATAAGCGTGAGTGTCTGCCAACAATATAATATCGCCCGCCGCGTATGGCGTAGATGGTATGCTGTAAACGTCTTCTATTTTATTGTAATACGCACTGGCACCCATCGCAGCAAAAGAACCCGTTCTAAGCGTTGTAGAACGCCCCGCGTCTAAGGCCGCCGTTCCACCTAATAGCACATAAAAAAAATTCATTACACAATCCCCACATATGCAGAAATCACCGCTGCATTCGTTTCAAGTTCTGCCCACTTGGCTTTTGCTGCGACCACGTCCTCAATTGAGCAATTAAGGGCAATTGCGTACTGTTCATCAGTAAGCCCCATAGACAACAAAGTAGGGCCGATGTCTTTCATCTTCTCATAAGCCTCATAAGGCTCTACAGAGTCGAAACCCTCTTTTACCCATGCATACTGTACCTGTGCTTGTGTGGCTTCTTTGTGCGCCGATTGTATCCCTAAGCTAACCGCCTCTTTTGCGTCCAGGTCTTGGACGCTAGACAGCACATCAGCCTCCAATTCGATTAACTTTGTGTCGGCATCTTCTGGCGTTGGGACAAACAGCGCACGTTGAAACTTTCGCCCATCATCTAGCACAAACAAAAACCGCGCTCGATAGCGCCCAGAATGGGGTTTCATACTAAGAACGCTTTTATTCGCTACTGGCATCTAAGACCCACCCTCTCTATCATTTTTCGATTCTTTCACTGCATTAGAACAATGGTGTTCATCCATAGCATGTAACCCTAAACAAAATATTCGGCATAAATTACAATGATGTTTATTTCTACCGAATACTTCAGAAAGC
>JAESRW010000085.1 GCA_016764395.1 Flavobacteriales bacterium | reverse complement strand
GAGAGCCATCTTCCTGAACTTCACGTACAAGATCAACCGGTACAAGCCCAAGCGGCAAAAGCGGGATTTCAAGTATGACATGGAGGATATGGGGATGTAGTTTAAGATGCAGACTACACAGCTACCGCCCTAATCCATCCACAAGGGAATACTTATCTTGCGGGGTGAAGCAGTTAATCCATATACTCGTATTGGTATTCGCAATTCCACTTGCGTGTTCTGCACAGGACCAAAGGACTGTTGACTCTTTAAAATCCGTGATAAAAGGAACAAGGGAGGACACAACATTGTGCAATGCCTATTTAAGATGGGGAGAGCTCTACTACCTGTCTAAACCAGATACAGCATTACATTTATGGTTAATAGTTGAGGAAATTGTGGCGCGCAATCTGGCCAAAAAGCATAGTAATAAGCTGAGGAACCGTTTTTACATTCTTAAGGCTGATGTGTACAATAATATGACTGCAGTCTATTACCCTAAAGGTAATATTGAGAAGGTGATGGAGCTCAATAGGAGCTGTCTGAAGATCTACAAAAAGCTGGAAAATCAGTCGGGGCTTGCTCGAGCGCTCAACAATTTGGGGTTTCTTCACAAGAATCAAGGCGAGATACAGCACGCTCTTGAAGCCTACTTAGAGAGCCTTGAGATAAAGACATTACTCGGAGACAAAAAGGGAATGGCCAACACGCTTAACAATATTGGAGTTATTTATCAGAATCAAGGTGATATGGAAAAGACGTTGGAATATGCGCACCGCAGCTTGAAAATATTTGAGGAGTTGGAGAACAAGCATGGAATTGCAATGGTCCTTGATAATCTTGGAAACATTCACAAAACACAGAAGGATTGGGACCTCGCCTTGGATTTCCACCAGCGCAGTCTCGAAATTTTTGAGGACCTAGGGTATAAGCGAGGCATTACCAAAGCGCTGAACAATGTAGGTCACGTCTTCGCTAATAACAAGAATCTTGAACAAGCATTGGCAACGTACCACAGAAGTTTGTCCATCTCACAAGAATTAGGCAATCGAAAAGGAGAAGCCCATTGCCTGATCAATATTGCTACAGTTGAAAGCAGAGGTGCAAATTATAAGGGTGCACTAGCAACCTATCGAACCGCCTTGGAAACCTTCAAAGCAATGAAGGATAAAAAATGGACAACGGCTTCCTTGACGCATGTTGGAAGAATGCTTTACGAATTAGGTGAGACTACCGAGGCGAGAAAGTACTGCGAGCAGAGCTTGGCCCTTGCTCAAGAACTTGGCTTTCCAATTGAAATTCAAAAAAGTGCTTACCTGATGTTCCAGATCAACAAAAAGGCTGGCGAGCATCGTGCGTCTTTAGAACACTATGAACTCTATATAGTAATGAAAGACAGTATATCCAATGAAGCAACACAAAAGGCTTCAATTCGTAAGCAAACCCTGTATGAATTTGAAAAAGCGCAGCTGGTAAAAGAACATAAAGAAAAGGAGACCCTACGCGTTCAGGCAGAAGCGATAACCAGACGTGATAACTTGCAGTATTCGATTGTGTTAATTTGCCTACTGGCAATAGGTGGGTTAGTCGCCATGCTGGGCCGATTGAAACTATCAGAGAAGGTGGCTGAAGGTTTAATATTCTTCGCATTTCTCATTTTCTTTGAGTTCGCACTTGTCCTGGCAGACCCGCTTATTGAGCAGTTATCCGAAGGTGCACCTGGAGTAAAATTATTATTTAATGCAAGTATCGCAGCCTTGATTTTCCCTTTACACGCGTTCATTGAGACAAATCTTAAAAGCCGATTGAGTACTTGATATGAGAAGACCATTCTTCATATGGCCAATATTCCTCCTTATGGCCTGCGATAGCAGGGATGAGCACACAACACAATTCGATTGGATTCAAGCGCTGCCCAAGGTGGAAACGCATCTTCATTTAGACGGCAGTGTTCGCCTGAATACCATCTGGGAGATTGCACAAACTGATAGCATTGACCTGGGTGTCGAATCCATTGAAGAGCTGGAAAAGATATGCACGGTGGTGGAGCCTATGAGCAGCCTGCAGGAAGTATTGGATGTGTTTTGGGTGCACCAGAAGGTAATGAACTCCAAAGAAAATATTGCGCGTGTTGCGTACGAAAATGTGGAGGATGCTTTTAATGACGGAGTGGTACTGCTAGAACTCCGCTTTGCCCCTACTTTTATAGCTGTTGGAAAGGATCATCTTTCTTATGATGATATCATTGAGGGAGTGCTTGACGGAGTTGAGAAGGGAATGGCTGAATATGATATAGAAGTAGGCCTTATTGGAATCGGCGTTAGAGGCATGGATCCTGCTAAGAACAAGGCTGCTCTCTTGGACATTCTCAAATATAAAAATGGGGATCATCCGATGTCCAATCGCCTGGTAGGCTATGACCTGGCAGCAAAGGAAGCGGGCTTTGAATCAGATGAGTTTCTTGAGTTGATCAACACAGCCAAAGACGGAGGATTGCACATCACCATCCACAGCGGGGAGGATACGGATGCGGCGCATGTTAGAAACACCTTGGAAATACTGGGAGCAGAACGCATCGGACACGGTGTCAAAAGCTGGGACGATCCCAAGGTGATTGACCTACTCAAAGAACGCAATTCACACTTGGAGCTATCGGTTACTTCCAACTGGCTGACCAAAACTGTGTTGCGGATTGAAGACCATCCTATTAAGAAACTATTTGAGGCAGGGGTTTCTTTCTCCATCAACACCGATGATGCCCATCTTATGGGAATAAACCTGGTTCATGAGTATGAGTTGATTGAGAAGACGTTTGGCTTTACAAAAGCAGATTTCATGCGCATTAATGCCGATGCGTTGGAGCATTCATTTTTATCTGAGGCAATAAAAGCCAAAGTAAGGGATCGGTATTTTAGAAATTAAAATCAGGATAAGGTGCGTTATTAAACACGCAATTTTAGTTCAATTTATCCGACAGAAGTTGTCATTTCAAGTGAAACGAGAAATCTCCCCAAGCATTCTCAGTTGTAAGTTAGCATGTTGCCATGAGCAGGTACTTCTGCACATTTAGGGAGATTTCTCCCTGCGGTCGAAATGACAACTTTTGCAACGGGCTTGTCTGGTTGGTTCACTTTGCATTTATGGCCTCTTCAAGGATATAGAATATAAACGCTTGGACTGTGTTTAGCTAATCCCCAAATTATAGGCACAACCTCGGTTTAACGGGGGACTTTGAAGTTCATGCTCCTTTGCAAGTCAATCTCCTTAATCCTCTATAGAAGTTCCTTATTGATACTGACCCCATCATTTCCAATAAGAATGGGATCATTTGAAACGCGCTCCTTTAACGGACCATTTTCCAGGTTGAGTACGCCCCTTGGGCAGACTGTCGCGCACATGCCACATCCTACACAAGATGCACGCACGATATTTTGTCCCCTTTGCGCATACCACTTTACATCGATGCCCATTTCACAATAGGTGGAACAATTGCCACAGGAAATACACTGCCCTCCGTTAGTCGTGATCCTAAATCGTGAATAGAACTTTTGAATGATCCCTAAAATCGCAGCCATTGGGCATCCAAAGCGGCACCAAACTCGGGTGCCCATAAGGGGATAAAACCCCACTCCAACAACACCAGAAAAAACGGCCCCAATATAAAATCCATAGGCCTTTGAAAATTCTTGGGACAGCTCCCCTAAAACAGCCCCTTCATAATAAGAATTGATCCAGAGCAACGCAGTGGTAACCGTTATAAAAACCAAAACACTGTGAATCATCCAGCGTTCAATTTTCCATGCATTCAATGACTTATCTGACAGATGCCTGAAGGGATCGCCTGCAGTATTGGCCAATCCACCACATCCACAAACC
Source organism: Flavobacteriales bacterium (assembly GCA_016764395.1). GTDB lineage: Bacteria > Bacteroidota > Bacteroidia > NORP154 > NORP154. The sequence goes on along the minus strand of JAESRW010000085.1, from coordinate 5,336 downwards.
CATGAACAGTACCATCGTTTTCCGTAAAAAAAGGTCAATATCGGGGTGGCGATAAAAGTCATCATGCCTCCCCAGAAAACCATGAAGGTGCCGAGCGCACCAGGGTGGCTCGTGAGATAATTGACAGTAGATGGAAATAATGCATCATATTTTAAGGGCCAGAAATAGCTGAAATAGTATTCAGGTTGGTTGAACAATTGCAACACAGCAGGAATTAAAAAGGCAAATCCCAACTGAAAAAACATAATAGAAATCGTTCTAACAATCTGATAATTAGAATGCCGGTACTTCATAATCGCTTTAMACCCCATTACCAAAATAGAAAGGGTGTATAAAGTGCCGTATAAAAACCATTGGTCGGATGTTCTTCCGCGAATCAGGTTGCTTAAGGGGTCCAGCATGTGAATGAGGTGTACTAAATAGGCGGGAAACCAATACAACAGCACATAAAACCCGGTGATCACAATACCCAACATCCAGGCCACCGCTCCTCTGGAGGTAAAGGCTTTGGTCCAGTTGTGATTGTTCTTAACTCCAGGTAGTTGTATTTTATATACTCTAACAATATAGATTAACCCACCCAGGGCGATCAATCCGTAGCTGATTGCGCTCATGAAACCCGGGTCCTCGGAGCCCGCGCCAAAAGCACCAACAATCCAGAAGAGCAATCCCAATGTAAAAATGGCCAATCCCGTTTTTTGTATGGTGTCCATTCCCCCGGCATCGGGATCACTGAGACTCATGGAGGGTGATATTCTATCGGACATAGTATTATTATTTAAATGAGAATAAGTTTTTTTTCTTTTTAAGCTGTATTTGGCGACCAGGATGCTGAGCGTTGTACAACGCCACTAATTCTTTTTCATTTCTTCTGTAGAACTCCGGATCAAAATTCACCTCCCTTAAATTTTCCAGCACATATTCAATGGGCCTCTCCTCTTTGATCCATCGATCACATACTTCATGGCGATACCTAACCCCCAATAAGCTAAACGCCTGGATCTTACCCTCTTTTTCCTCATAAATAAGCCTAATCGTTTTTCTCTTATCTGGACCCTGCCAAAACAAATGCTTTACACCATTTTCAGGGAATGATGGATATTTACTATACACCTGGTATTCGATATCTAATAGTTTGGCGGAATTGAACCAATTTCCCGGTTTATAGGCRGTTTTTWCACCACACARGGTCCTGGCCAGYGTTTCACCGTGCATTCTACCGGTATACCATATTTGCTCAATGGGCCTTCTRTTGGGCAATGGATTTWCAAATTGCGCGCAGTCACCAATRGAGTAKACGTCAGGTACGTTGGTTTCAAAGTACTCATTGATCATCACTCCTTCATCAGCTGTAATCTTAGACGATTTCAAAAATTCTATATTGGGTTGCACGCCAATTGTCAACCCCACAAATTGACAAGGTATTTCTTCGCCCTCATTGGTTAACACMGCTCTYACATGACCATTTTCATCTGACAATATCTCTTTCAACTCCGTTTCCAACCGCAARTCRAYGTGATGTTCTCTAATATGCTCCCCTACCAAATCGGCCTCYTCATGAGGCAAWATATTTTGCCAAAACTTAAACTCSCGWACCAGGTAMGTWACGGCTATATTCCTGGATMKCAGCATTTCAACCATCTCTAYGCCGATCAGYCCRCCWCCAACSACYACCGCTCGCTTKACACCYTGYGTGTTTTTTTCCATRGMTYGCAGSTCCTGAAKWGTWATGAGCCCCTGAACTTCTGSCAGGTCCTGCCCYTTCCATCCRAATKTCCTYGCTTTAGAWCCTGAGGCAATYACTAAYTTATCGTAATGAATWGTTTGGCCATTGTCACATTTYAMSAGTTTTTGGTCGGTGTCAACTTGTTCCACATAGGCATGCACCAAATCAATMCKATTTTTACCCCAGAACCAATCCTCATAGGGCTTGGTATGCTCATATTTCATATGCCCCATRTAGAYGTACATCAGCGCAGTTCTGGAAAAAAAATGCTCTGACTCTGAGGAGATCACGGTAATCTTATAATCACGCATTTTGCGAATGTGGCGAGCAGTGGTGATACCTGCAATGCCATTACCTATAATGACGATATGATTTTGCATTCAAATAGGACGTTAATTGTACCATTAAAAATAAGAAAAAGCACATCAATTGTGACTAAAAATCAGAAAATATTCAACTGATCTGGATGCCTTTATCCGTCTATACATAAGCACTTTAGGCAGGCTATTAACCCAAAAAACAGTGGATGCAGGCTACCTCCGGTAGAGATGCCCTTCGCCTCACCTTTTATACTAATTTTAACGGTATAAACTCAAGCAAACGGAGACAGTCAGCAGTTCATATAGCGGACTCATGCAGTGCTATGGAAATCAATATGAGCAGCCTTGGCCCGGGTATCAATTCCATTTCCTGCGTAGGGGAATCGGTGATTTGACTAAATTATCTACTTCTCAAGAGACCTTATAGGCCTTCCTTGGATATAATAAAGCTGAAAATTTCATCGCATATTTCCACAGGTTGCTCCTCCTGGATAAAGTGTTTAATACCTCCTACAAGAAGCACCTTTTCGGGGGTTAAAATGACTTTTTCCTTCAGGAGGGCTATCTGCTCTTTTCCCTTGAGAATATCATCCTCTTTGCCCCAGAAGACCATAGTTCGGATCTTAAGCTTTCCCAATTCATGCTGGTAAGCTTCCAGTGAGCTACATGTTTTTTCATAGCTGGAGAAAAAATGAAATACGGCTTTATTCGCACCCTCTTTCATCGGCAACCAATACCCCTTCTCATCAGATTTGGACAATCTATAATCGACCATCCCATACTTCAGCGTTCGCTTCATGACCATCTTACCAAATAGAAACGAACGATACTGGCGAATGAAGAATCGACCGATTAATCCTTTTCTTCTGAATCTGATAGGCGGTTTAAAACCTTCCTGATCAATGATCGTATTCAAGATGACCAAATGGTCAATTGCGTTAGGAGCTATCTTTAGTAGCTCCCAGGTCCAGAGTCCACCTACATCATGGATAACCTCGCTCCAGGACCCTATTTCCAAAAATTGCATCAAATCCAGGATGCGTTGGGCTTGTTTATCGAAGTCGTATTGGTTTAAATCTTTGGGCTTGTCACTGGAACCAAAGCCCAGTAAGTCAGGTGCGATGACGCGAAAACCCCTGGTAGATAGATCAGCAATCATGTGGCGAAAGAGCCACGAAGAAGTGGGCACCCCGTGCACCATGAGAATGGGAATACCTTCTCCGACATCCAGATAGGCCATCTTACCGCCTTCAACCTCAATGAACATTTGTTGCGATCTATGATGGGTGTAATCCTTCACTACATAGGGTTTCCCTTTCTGCGCATATCCTGAGATACAGCAAATCGACAACAAGCTAAAAATCAACACTCTGTTCATGATTCTCTTAATTTCTCATTTATTCCCATTTCTGGTCCAACCGAGTAAGATCTATATTCTAGCACTTTCGTGTGAACTAAAATGACACCGCTCAGCAACCATAACATAAAAGATATAAGCTGACCATGTAAGTGTCAAAAACGACAAATTCAGCCCAAACAATGCAATAATGTGACTATTTTTCATATTCACCGACACTGGCACACATTTCGACTCTTATATTACAAGAGCATGCCGGCGAATTTACTACTTTCACTTGGCGGTGAGATTGACTTCCCGACAATTTAGATGAATATGCTGGCGTTAACTGCTAACCGAGTATGTCAAGTATAAGAGAAGATATTAAACGAGTAGATCAGCAGAATCTGTTTTCGAGCCTGTTCTTCCCACTCCTATTTCTCTTGGTTATCTGGATGGTAAAGATCTGGGAAACAGTTATGGGCGTGAGCTTCGTGCACTTCGGTGTATACCCAGGTAGGCTGGAGGGCTTACTCGGTGTATTGTTTTACCCTTTAATACACGGAAGTTGGAATCACCTGCTCAGCAATAGCACCGCTTTGTTTTTACTGAGCGTTGGCATATTCTATTTCTATCGGCCTGTTGCTTATCGCATTTATTTCTGGACTTACCTCATGTCTGGAATATGGATATGGGTAAGTGCCAGGGCAAGCTATCACATCGGATCGAGCGGACTCATATATGGATTCGCTGCCTTTATTTTCTTTAGTGGAATCATCAGGCAGAACACCAATTTACTCGCGCTTTCCATGCTGGTGACTTTCCTTTATGGAGGAATGGTATGGGGCATCTTTCCTATTCTGCCAAATATGTCTTACGAAGGACACCTTTGGGGCGCTATTGCCGGAATAATTCTCGCTATTTATTTCAGAAAAGAAGGGCCGCAAAAGAAGGTTTATTCCTGGGAGCTGGAGGAAGAGGAAGCCCGGAGAAAATTGGATGAGATTGAAGATGCGGAGGAGGTAGATGACGCAGAGGAAATTGAGATAACCAGGAGGGAGTCAATTAATCCACTCATTAATCAACCTAAGATTGTCTATACCTATAAAAAAAAGGATGAAGGGGAAAAGAGTTGATTATTTAACCTATTGAAATCGTGAATTGATTTTAACGCTGTTTCACCAACCTACTAACTAACTTACTCTCAAAAAAAGCATGCAGAGGAAATATACACATCGCCAATAACGCATTGAATATCAGCTTATATGCCGGCTCTCCACCGGAGTATTTCTCGATATAAGAATCGAGGAGTACCAGCATAAATTCAAAAAGAAGCAAAAAGGTAAAGAAGATCATTCCCTCCCCCAGACGAATGGGGATGGTCAATTTCCCTAAGGATAAAATAGCAATACCAAGGAGTACCAGGAAAATGAGAATGCCCGAGTACTGTAAATTGTCACTTCTCGTTTTTTCGGCTACTCTAATTCGCTCCAGCTCTTCCGCGCCTCGTTTCTCTTCCTCTAATCTCTTAGTCATCTCATATTCTGCTTCCAGCTTCCCGATTTCTTTAGATTTATCCTCATTAAAAAGCGTGTCTTTAGCGCTGCTGTACTGAAGGAAGTACGCATATGCGTTTTTATAATCGCCCATCTTCTCATAAGTACCTGATAATATTTCACAAGCGAACATAATGTCATCCTTCGAGCCAATATTCACCGCCATATTCAGGCTTTGCTTGCTGTAATCAATCGCCTTCTCATATTCACCTAAATCCATATACAATTCACCAAGATTATTGAGTCCTAACACGATGCCCAGTGTATGTCCTACTTCTCTCTTAAGTTGTAGCGACTTCTCTAAGTACTCTTTAACCATATCCATATTATCGCCTTTCTCGTAATAAACAACTGCAATGTTATTGTAGATGCCTGCAATCTCCCATTTATCACCCAAC
>JAESRW010000084.1 GCA_016764395.1 Flavobacteriales bacterium | reverse complement strand
TAAAAAAATCAAAAGAGTTAAAATTTCAACATTTCCAACAGGTTGAAAAAACTCCTGAATTTAAAAAGTACAAACAGCGAAGAAGATTCTTAAAACTATTTAAAGAATATAAATAAGCATTAAAAAATAAAGCCTTTATTTCTTAACTGAGGCTGTTATTTGCTCAATAACGTATTCCACTCGTTGGCGTACTTTTTCTCTTGCTTCTTGATTTTTATTAATCTCTGGAACTATCTCTTCAGCTTCAGCAGCTTTTCTTTCTTTTCTGCTTCTTTGGCAATTTCCAATCCGGTCTTAACGGGCATAAATGCTGTGCTGATTAGTCCTAAGAGGATTGCAGCGGTAATCATTACTGTTGTTTTCATTGTTCGGTTTTTATTGAATGATGATGTTTTATGATATTACTTCTGCTTTTATTAACTCAGGTTCCTCTGCAGATTGAATATTGGGTATGTCTTTATCTATAACCAGCAGGAGGGCTGGAAGTAAAAGCAGGTCGAGTATTAAGGCAACCACTATCGTAATTGCGGTTAGTTTTCCCATGTCGGAATTAAATGCGAAGGAAGACTGCATAAGCACAGAAAACCCTGCTGTTAAGATGATCGTGGTAACGATGATCGCTCTTCCAACCGTTGAGAAAGTATACCGTATGGCATCCTGTGGTGATTTGCCTAATTCTCTTCTTGCTCGGATGTATTTAGTTAGCATATGAATCGTGTCATCCACAACAATACCAAGTGTCATACTCAACACCAGGGCCAACATCATGTTTATTTGCCCGTTGGTGATACCCCAAATCCCAAATGCGACTGCTATTGGAGCTATATTGGGTATACTACTAAGCGCTCCGTATTTGAAGCTGCGCAGTACGAAAATGAGAATAAATGAGATAAGGATTAAAGCGCCGAACCCACCCTTTAACATGTTATCCATGTTGGTTTTGGTAATGTGTGAAAACATAATGGCTCGACTGATGCCATAGGAGAACATATGTTCTGGTGCGTTATCGCGTAACCATTGTTCAGCTTTTGCTGTAAGTGCGATCATTTCATTGCTTGAAATATTTTTCAGTGTAACTGTAAATCGAGTTTCCGACTTATCTATATTTATTTGATTGTTCAAATCCAACCCATAGGGCAAGGACATTTCGTAAAGGAGCAAATACTGGGCGGCTTCGTTTTTGGCGTCAGGCACCTTGTAGTAGTCAGGATCATCACCATGCATTGATTCGTTGACCTGTTTCATGGTTTCGGAGAAGGTATTCACATGTACAACTTCTTTTTGTTGCCTGAACCACTGGTCAAATTCATCCAATTTATTGAGGTACTGTGGATCGCTGATGCCATCCGCCTCTCCTGCACCTAGTGAATATTCAATGTTATAGATACCGGTAAGATTTTCACTAATAAAATCGGTGTCAGCTCTGAATTCTACGCTCTTGTCGAAGAATTTTATGAACTCATTATTCAATTCGTTCTTTAAGGATAAAGCACTGAGGGCAATAACGACAACCACGGAGCCGGCAAGCACCTTTCTATTATGAACAATGACAAATTCAGCCAAACGATCAACAAWCTTTAACCGATTACKCTCATTTTTTYGCGCTTTTATCCGAACCGGTAAAATGGCCATCAGTGCTGGKAGTAATAATATGGAGAAAATGAATGCAGCGGCTACTCCCATTGCTGTGATGTTTCCAAGATCATGAAATGGAGCTCCTTCAGCAAAGTTTAAGGTTAAGAAACCTATGATGGTGGTGATACTGGTAWTAAATATCGGCATGAAGTTGATTCGAAGACTTTCAACAATCGCCTCTCTTTTTAGCATCCCTGAGCGAATTAATTGAAACATGGTTACCAATACGTGAATGCTATCGGCAATTGCAATGGTCATGATGATGGTCGGTGCAGACACAGATGGGCCGGTCAACTCTATCCCCAACCAGCCTGCCAGACCCATAGCCGTGATAATTGAAAGGAGTAAAACAAAAAATGCGGTAAACATGCCACTTAGGCTTCGGGTAGTCAGCAAGACTACTAGAAGAATTATAAGGAACATGAGAGGCACCAGTGTGGTCATATCATTCTTGGCGCCTTCTGATAAAGATCCGTTCAGCAGGATATTGCCGGTGAGGTAAGTTTTGTAGCCTGGGTGAGCTTCTTCCCATTCCTTTACCATCTCCCGGGCATAATACATWACCTCCATAAGTGCTTCCTTACTGTCTGCGGGAAGGTTTACCGTTACGTTCACAGCAGTCAGTGATGCATCGCTATTTATGAGACGATCTATAAGAAAGGGTTCGCTCAGAGCGATCCGCCTTATCTTGTCAAGTTCTGCATCCGACTTATTTGCAGCATCCCTGGCAAGATTCTCAACATACATATCGTCCCCTTCTGAACGAGTGTGTTGGTAGTTTGAAAGTGCATCTACTCTAGTTGAGTAAGGCGTTTGCCAGGCCAATTGCTCCAAGTCTTCTATGGCTGATAGCGTTTCACCGGTAAAGACTTCGCCGCTTTCCGGCTGAATTACAATAAAGACATTGTCATCCTTAGTGTACTTCTCTTGCAGTGCATCAAATGCTATAACCCGGGGGTTATTTTCATCAAAAAAAATGTGATAGTCGTTGTTGAAAGTAAGGAATCTCGCCCCACTTCCAGCTATCACAGTGATCACCACCGTCGCTAAGAGGATAAGCCAGCGCCACTTAATGGTCCATTTCCCGAAACTGACGATGGTGGTATTGTTATTTGTATTATTTCGAATGTTGTTCGCCTCCATGTTTGAACATTTCTTATTATTCAGTCATCTTAAATCAGATTTCAAACTTTAACCCAAAGGTTGGAAATATGCCGATACCCCTTGGCTCTACCTTTCCGGTCAGCTCTTTAAACTCAGTATAGCTTGGGTTCAACTGATTGGTGATATTGACTATATCTACAAACCACATCACGGCCAATCGTTTCAGCTGAATCCTATAATCAACTCTTACATCCAAACTGATGAAGTCCTCCAAGCGCTCCCCGCCACGTCCAATGATTTCTCTGGAATACCTAAGGAAGTTTGGGTCATTGAAAATGTCCTGATGAATGATATAGGCATCCTCAGGCCTTCCTGTAGAATAGCGAAACTTTCCTGAGAAGATCCATACTTTATTGAGCTTATAGCTCCCCAGGAGGGTGATAATATGGGGCTGGCTAAAGATATAATCGTATTCCCCTTTACCGTTGCCATCGTCTCTCTTGGACTGCATATGGGAATAAGAAATTTGTCCATGAAGATTTTTGGATAGCCTCTTGACCAGGCTAGCATCCAGACCATAAGCGTGTCCTTCCCCATCGTTTCTCAGCAACTTATTTCCACTATATGGGCGTACGATGAGGTCGTCCAATTCTTTATAATATCCCTCAAGGGTAAATTTTAAATCCGGGGTAAAGTAATGCTTATAACCAGCGATGTAATGAATGCTTTGTTCACTCTTCAAGTTTCCTTTACCAGCTTCAGCAATCTGATAATTGAACGGATCCTGGTAATAGATACCAGTTGCTAAACTGAAGCTCTGTTTCTCAGTAAACTGGTAGTTGGCGTTTATTCTAGGACTTAGGTTACTCTGTTCCGTAAAACCCGTATAGTCAAAACGAAGTCCCACATTTACGGTAAGTCTTTTAACTTGACGGAATGAATAATTCAAATAGGTAGAAAAGTCACCGCTCTCATCCTTTATCTTCGCGGTGGCAAATTCTGGTGTTATCAACAGGTATTGCTCCCCGTTCGGTCTATAGTCGGAAGCGCTAAAAGTGTATAAAGTATCTGTTCGTTCATACGCGCGTTCGATATCCATTTGATTGTAAGAGACATCAGCACCGGCCAAAATTTGTGATCCATTCTCGAAATTAAAACGAAAGATGGATCGATATCCTATCTGTGACTCTTGTGTTTTTGCCGTCCACACTTTTTCATCGAAAGCCACCTCTCCTTCATCGGGTATTTTGCCATCTGGAGTAAACGTTGGAAAGGCTTTGCCACCTACATAATTATCATCCAGGACCCGATAATAGGCAACATTGGTTAGGTAACTTTTATCCCCGGTAAGCGTGGTGAGTCTAATGCCGGCAACACCCTTTTTTCCCAAGTTATCGCCCAGTGCATTATAATTGAGATCTTCAACTAACAGCGTGTGGCTTACATACCTTCTAAAATATTCGGTATTATACATACCGATTACATTCAATTTGTTCTTGGCGTTAAGTTGGGTTGTTGTTTTTATCAGAAAATCGGAAAAGCCTATTTCTCCTTCATGTTCCAGATCAATGGTCTTAAACAACGGACCAAAATTTTGTATCCTAGCAGAAGCGAATACGGAAGTGTTCTTGTGAAGATAACTGGGCCCATCATAATTGATGATTGCGCCTAAGAGGTCAAATTGGCCGTCTATGGTAAAGTCTTCCTTGTTGCCCTCTTTAATCCCAAGCGAGAGGAGTCCTGAACTTTTTCTTCCATATTCAGCAGAAAAACCACCGGCCTGAAATTGTGCATCGTTGATTACTCTAGGGGCAAAGATGCTGAACCGGCCTCCATTGGGATCACTGAAACCGGTTTCATTTCCTTCAAGGTGTGTAACTTCTTGCAGTGGAATATCATCCACTATATATACATTCTCTCTCACGCCCTGGCCGCGAACAGCAATGGCTGAAAACTCGCCTCCTACACTTTGCACACCGGGCAATACGCCAATGGCTCTAAAAATATCACCCTGCGCTCCTGGGTTTCGGTAAATTTCCTCGCGGGACAAACTGTAAGTAGAAACAGGTGTCATTGGATTCATCTCGTACCGGTAGGCGGCTATCTCCACTTCATCCAACCCAAGACTCGATTTATTGAGTTTTATCTCATAGTAAGCCGTTTTACCTATTACCACTTGTACATCCTGCAGCACTTTGGCTTCATAACCGACATAGGTGCTGGAAAGGCGGTAATTTCCTGGAGGAATATTTTCGATTGTGAACGCTCCATCAATGTCAGAAGTGGTCCCCGTCTCAGCTTCCACTAAATACACGTTCACAAATGGAAGGGGTTGGAGCGTTGCTTCGTCTAGCACCTTTCCTTTAATGGTTCCTGTATTGTTCTGAGCTAACCCAATATTGGAACTAGCCAGAAAAGCAATTAATAGAACGTAGATGTAAATTCTCATAATATTCATTTTGTATTGGTARGTAAATCAGGCATRRCRTAGCCATCARTAAAGGCCCTATKGTYTAWAAKCTTGAAAAAGGMAGGSMWGATGATGAAGCCTGMCGTGAAGKWKTYMNTCCAGTTCATTARRTCYWTKTGTCCACTTTSTATTGAAAARKTTAMGGACACRACCGYRATGAARAGAAAGASCAGAATCAGARRCTKAWAAGYCTCTRATTCTGGTTTTSACATKATYAWCCCTCARTKGGCTGTACKYTCTCACTGAGAACATATCTGCCKGCATATTCGGAGTCATGATCCAAAWRTCTTTGYARCTCTGCTAACGAGATGTCYTSGGACRTGTTGATTACCGCTTCGCCTTTGTCGAGTGATACCTCAACCTGCGTAAYATGSGRATGWYYTTCTATYTKWTSTTTAAYATGGCCTACACATCCCKKGCAGTTCATGTTSGAAATTGAATATGTGTTTGTTGTCATTTTGTTTGGGTATTAAGATTATTATATGACAAAGGTCCACCTATTCATCCCCGCGGCTATTACGGAATTATTGAAATAGTGTATAAGATTTCGGGGAGTACCCAACGCCTGCCTGCGTGACGTCGTACTGCGTTGCTGAAGCTTTGGCGTAAGCGACCGGAGACCGGAGAAGGCATAGCAGATAAGTGTTATACCCCGTCGACTTGCTGTCTATCGGATTCCAGCCTGTTGCGGAATTATGAAGCCCTCAAGCCGGTGATTTATCTGAACTGGTTCGGAAGGCATTGTGGGCTGCTGTAATTCAACTCAAATGCACTCTTGATGATCGTCATTGCTCTCTATTCAAAGAGTGCTTTAACCTTCTCTACTTTCGCTCTGTTTTAAAGTGTATGGGCACTGATACCCTACTTATTGATGCTTTTTTTCAGGCCTTTCTATTATCTCAAAATCATCGGTATGACTCAGCGTCTTCATGATGCTTACCATTTTTTCAGGCGGAGTGATCAGTTTTCGCTCTGTTAAACTTAACCAACCGCCAAAGGACAATACAGTTGCGGCCAAAGCCCCAGACTCCTTGTAGAACGCATTCTTTAGCTTGAACCTACTCCCATCTTCAGATAATCCCGCCAATTGAATGGTAACCCGAAATTCTTCCAGCAGATGAATTTCTTTAAAATATTCAATGGTGTCTTTCATTACTAAGGGGCCAATTCGAAGGCGCATGAACTCGGTCATTGGGAAGCCATTCTCTGCAAAAAACAGCATTCTTATATCTCCGGATTTATCTAGATACGAAGTGTTTGCCATATGGGAATTAAAATCCATATCTCCCCAACTTGCAAATAGTGTTCTTTCAAACATTTGATTTAGTTTATTGGTCTCAATCGCGAGTTAAAACGATGCACTTTAAGTGCAAGACTTTGGTTTATAAAATGACTTCTTTCATATTGGCGTAAAGTGAGAAGTCGGAAGTCGGAAGTCGGAAGTCGGAAGTCGGAAGTCGGAAGTCGGAAGCTCCGAATACCTGACAAGACTTCGGACTTCCGACTTCCGACTTAACACATATTTGTAAGTTAAAACGAATTTCATTTGTAAAAGAAACCTATTCTCTTTCATTGGATAGTCTTTTAGTTTCCCGGTGTGCCGTTTTTTGATTTTTCATCCTATCTCCTGAATTATTGAAACCCATTTCGCCTGACTGATGGCATATCTGCCGGAATATTGGCTGTCTTTATCCAAGAATAATTGTAATTCATCTATCGAGATGTGTTGGTTCATGCTGATTACCGCTTCCTTGTATTTGCGATAAATATTATACAGTGCAAGGCCTGATATTTCAACCTGAGTAACATCTGGATGCTTTTCTATCTGTTCTTTAACGTGGCCAGCACATCCGTTGCACTTAATGCCGCTAATTGAATATGTGTATGTCATGATTTTGGGTGTTATGATTGTTCTAATACAAAGTTCTATCTATTTGTCTCCTATTTAGTTACAGAATGATCGAAATAATGTATAAGATTTGGGTCGTGCCCAACACTTGCTCATCGGCAAAGGCTGGAAGGACAGTTGCTATACCATGTCGAGTTGCTTTCTGTCGGATTCCAGCATATTTCGGAATTGTGAAGGCTTCAACCCGGTAAYTWGCTTGAACTGGCTAGAGAGGTATTGAGGGCTGCTGTAATTCATTTCAAATGCAATCTCGTTGATCGTCATCTCCCCGTATTTWAGGAGYTCTTTRACYYTCTCTACTTTTTGTTGAATGATAAACTTTTCAATTGTTCTKCCTTCWATGGTGGAGAAAASSYYACTTAWAKARGAGTAATCACGMCCMATCTYTTGYTCTAATATCTGWGAMARGTTYWCTTGTGGSRSRKYGCTATCTTCRCTGTARTGCACCTGRTTRATGATGATGCTTTTGATKKYATTGACCATTCTGCTRTTRTCGTCGTCRAGRAGTTCAAAWCCTTGTTTTGTCAAACTRAGTTTGAGTTCATTTTYATTAATCTGWTGAGGCYCGATTARTTCAACCTCTCCAAGCTCTAYGCGCTTAATGTCGTAYCCCAGCTTTTGAAATACCCCCCGAACAACCTTAATGCACCGGTCGCATACCATATTCTTTATGTAGAGCTTGTCGGTTTTCATTTTGTATGGCACAGCGTGTTATTAATAAAGCGTGTTTTAATGTGCTTTATTATTGCAATCTTGTTGAAATAATTTCTTTGAGTTCCTCCGACCACAATATAGTGTAATGTCCCAGATCATCTAACTCAATGAGCTTCGATTGAGGAAAGTCTTTATGTACCCTACGAGATAAATCGATGGACAACACCTTATCATCTTTAGAATGAACGATGATTGCTTCAGATACATTGGTGAGTCCAACACAATAATCTGACATATTGAGCCTATCTATACTTTCACCTGCATCTTTTTCTATCATCTTTATGAGCCGATTTATGGTTCTGTCTGTTACCCCTAGAAAATCGGAAACCTCTTTAATCTTGTCTTTCATGCTGTGTGGTGTTGTGATGAGAAACCATTGATTGATGGGAATGTCTTTATTTCCGTCTAAAGCCACAACCGTCGTTACGCTGCCAAGGGAGTGACTGATAATCGCATCGGGGTGATATTTCTTGAGCATAAAGGATACGAACTCTGCGAATTCAAGCATATTGGTTTTGCCATTTGAGCTTTTCCCATGCGAAGGAGCGTCAAATGCAATTACTTGATAATTCTTTTGCAGTAGTGAATCGACGATTCCGCCAAAATTGCCTGCTTGCCCTTCCCATCCATGAATTAAAAGAACAACTTTGTTTCCAAGGTCTCCCCAGCGATACATCTGAATATCGAAGTTTTTAAATTTCAACCTTTCTTTTCTTGAGGTATCGAGAATTTTTTCTTCAATCTCCCTCGATTTCCTAACTCTTGGGTTAGACATCACGTTGTAAACCAGCTTTGCCGAAATAGAAGGAAAGAACAAATCCAACCCTTGAAAAAACACTTTAGTGACCATTATCTGTATTAATTTTTAATTCTTAGAATATTCATTACCACAACCTGACCCTTATATACTGTACGGTATATGATATGGTAAATTTTTTTATTTAATTATTAGCTCTTTAATTTCACATTCCAGGCTGCTAAGGTTTTTATTTAGCACATTGGAGTTATCTAGAATTTGTGCCATCATCAAACTCCCCTCGATTAATGCCACCATTTTAAAAGCAAAATTCTCAGCATTCGTTTGTTTTAATTCCGAATTGCTTATTCCTTGCTTGACAATGGCCACAATGCCCTTAATCCAGTATTCAAGTGCTTTTGTCACTTCTGTTTTTAAGGCTTCATTTCCATCATCTGCGTCTACCGACGCATTCAAGATGGGGCAGCCGCCATTCTCAAGCATCTGTTTATACTCTGTTTTATAAAATCGCACAAACGCAAGGAGCTTTTGGTCCGCTCGTTCAACTTGTTGTATTTCTTGCGTTATTCTTTTAACTGATTGTCTATAATTGAACCTAAAAGCTTCTACTGCAACTTCATTTTTATCTTTGAAATTCCCGTAAATACTTCCTTTAGTCAGTCCTGTTGCATTCGTTAAATCCGACAAATAA
>JAESRW010000314.1 GCA_016764395.1 Flavobacteriales bacterium | reverse complement strand
GGTAAAACATATTTGGATATTGTCGAGTAATTCGCCTTAACCATTTAACGGCTAAAACCCGGCTTCCTTTGAAGCGTTTATACTTGTTCAAAATCCATTTAATGATTCGATGATGGAGATAATAGAAAACAGGTTTTAGAGAGTTCCGTTTTACTTTCCCATAATAATTAATCCAACCCCTAATTTTAGGATTTAGCTTGATAGCCAGGTCTTGTAAATTACTTTGAGTTTTGTTATGAATGTTCATTCCCCGTAAATCTTTTAGAATTCGCTTCTTAGATTTGCGGCTCATCTTACAATCATATTGTAAAAAGAATCCTCCCTTCTTTAATTTGGTCATAATTGGCCGGAAGCTAAAACCAAGAAAATCAAATTGCACATTGCTGAACTTTCCTTTGCGTCTGTAATCTTTACAATAAACTATCTTGGTTTTCTTTTCATGTAGCTCTAAACTACATTCCTGAACCCTCTGAGTTATTGCTCTTAATACAGCTTCTGCTTCGGTTTTTGTCCGACAGTGTATAATTGCATCATCAGCATAGCGCACAAAGCTAACTTCTGGATACTTGATCGACAGCCATTTATCTAAAACATAATGCAGAAACAAATTGGAAAGCAAAGGACTGATTACACCGCCTTGCGGTGTTCCTTTTCCTTGTTTTTCAACCAGTTCTCCTGTTTTAGTTTGAACTGGCATTTCGAGCCATCGGCGGATATACATTTTAATCCACTTTTCGCCCACATGCCTTTCTACGGCTACCATCAGCAACTCATGGTTGATGTTGTCAAAGAATCCCTTGATGTCCAAATCTATCACCCAATCATATTTTCTTACATTTCTCCTGACTGCTGCGAGTGCCTGATGAGCACTTCTCAACGGTCGGTATCCGTAAGAGCTTGGGKAAAATTCTCTTTCAAGTCTTTCTTCAACTAGATCCTTTAATACCATTTGTGCTATTCGGTCGCCTACTGTCGGTATCCCAAGTTTTCGTTTCCTTCCGTCCTTTTTCRGRATCTCAACTTCCTTTAAAGGGGGTGGAAAGTAACTACCTGATGCCAGGCGATTCTAGATTTTGTACAGGTTATCGTCTAGGTTAAGTTCAAATTGCTCTAAACTTATTCCATCAATGCCTGCACTGCCTCTTTTTGCCTTGACTTTCTTGTAAGCTGCCCAAACCATTTCTATGGTTACGGGTATTGATTTTGCTTCTTTCATTTTAATCCTTCCTAGAACTTAAGGTTGTTAAAACAATTAAAACTTAAATGACCTGAACCCTTCGCTCCACTCCCATTACAGGTGCTTCATCACTACTATGGTTCAGTCCGCCACTGAATATTGCTTTGATACTTTCTGCCTTGTGTTGTTGCACTTGGAATTTTCTCTTTGCCTACCCAGCGAATCCTTCTGGTAGCTTTTGTGTAAGCAGACTGACATCAATATTCAGTTTCCCACGTTCCGTTTGTGAGCCCAAGTGAAGTTCATGCCGCCTATATATCGTCTGCCACACAGCCAGTAAACAGGTAACCGCTGTGCTTATAACAAGCATCGTAGAAACACTTGCTTTTGACAGAATGTACCGTTGTCTCGACACTTCATCGGACGGTTCACTCTCGTTCATCTCCTTTACTCATACCTAATCCCGTCATGCGGAACCTTTCCCTTGTTCGCTCAGTACCACAGCTCTTTACCACAGCACCAACAAGGTGGTTTGAAGCCAACTCCTGTAAGCCGACTTCGGAAGTCCGTTCCAATAATTATTGGAATTCTTCCATCTCACTAACAGCATRTCAAAGAACTTTATWWAWAMWKSNNCACNCNTTAACTTCGTGGCACACCTWCGSYSAACRRGGMRSWGSSYTMWWYAWACGTGTTGAATATCAACTTTCTGTGGCAGATAACCCCTGCCATTATTCCTACCATATAAGGAAGAAGTGATTGCGAAAAATTTTTCAGACTAGAATGTAATTCAATAAATGTTTCGCCGATGGGATTAACATTAAGTTGAGCATACCAAATTACTTGTATTAGATACATGATTGATACACTGAGTAATAAGGAGTAAACTTTAAGTTTTGCACCAAGCAAATATGTTAAACTCGCTACAAGTGCAAACAATCCAATGTAAATTACAATATCCATGAACAGTGAAAATAGATACACTATGCCCAAACCAAAATAGCTATAGCTAAAAAAAGTGAGTAGCCCATCTACTACAAATGCTAGATATATTACATTTTTTAGTAACACCTGACTGAGAGATAACTTGTTGGAAGTTACTGAAATCGCAGAAGCTTTGCGTATTTCCTATTGATTAAAGCTGAAGGAAATGATGCATTCCTTATGGGCTGAACAGGGAGATAGAAACGAATATACCTAGGACGGAGGTAGGTTATTTGAACGCTTCTTCAACTACATAATGATCCACAAACCTCAGTTACCGGCAGTTCTGCATGTTTAGGGAAATCTCTAACAAAATAACGCGAGCAGCAGCGAACAAAATAACGCGAACGAAGTGAACCTCCACAAACCTACCTCCGCGAGAGATCATACACCACCATGCCCGAACGAAACTTAGGCTCAATCCAAGTGCTTTTTGGAGGCATCACCTCTTCCGCATCGGCTACGTGGACAATCTGATCAACGGTAGCAGGGAACAAGGTAAAGGCGACTTTCATGGCGCCACTGTCCACCTGCTCAATCAAGTGCTTGCCCATGTCCTTCTCCAATCCTCCGACAAAGGAGACGCGGTTAGACTTTCGGGAACTCAAGTCAGATATATTCAGCACAGGGGACAGGATATATTGGGAAAGAATACGAGCATCCAGTTTATCTACTGGGTTGTCCTTTGACAACCATTTCGGCTTGACCGTCAATGCATACCATTGGTGGTCGAGGTACATGCCGAACTGGTTTTGCTCTTTGGGCAACAGCACTTCACTGCCGTTCTTATGAAGGTCGAACTTTCGCTCCACAAGCGAGAGAAAATCAGCGGTGGTTAATCCGTTGAGATCCTTAATCAAGCGATTGAACTCAAATATTCTCAATTCACTAAACGGAATGAGAATACACATGAAAAAATTAAATCCTGCACTGTCTCTTGCCGCAGGATTCTCAACTCGTCTATTTTTGGCCAATAGCGCAGAAGAGGCCGACCGATGATGACCATCAGCGATATATAGAGCGGGCATCTTCTCAAAACGTGCCACAATTTCTTTTATGACTGATTCCTGATTGACCACCCAAAGCCTGTGGTGACAAGTGTCCGTTGTGGTAAAATCAAAATGCTCATCACCCGTTTGAATTTTAGCAATAATCGCCTCCAAAGTATCATCATCAGGATAGGTCAGACAAACAGGCTCAGCATTGACATCTACCACTTTCAAGTACTCCTTCAATTTTTCTTCTCTCTGCCCCAATGTCTGCTCATGCACCTTTATCACCTTGTTGAAGTAATCATCCACAGAAGCGCAACACATGATGCCGTTATAGGTATTCCCATGGCTTTTCTGCTGATAGATATAAAAGCATTTCTCCTCATCCTCCACTAGGTATTGTTGTTTCACAAACGACTCATATTTCTCCCTAACCCTGGCCAAATATTCGGGTGAATTGGGCTTGAGCCGCTTCTTGGCCCCAAAATCCGGTTTGATGATGTGTAAAAAGGAATATTGATTGTTCTTCAACTTATCCTTCAGCGTTTGCCTGCTGTACGTATCAAAAGAACGGGCGGTCACCAGATGCACTTTATCTTTAGCCGGGCGAATACCTTTAAATGGAATAATCTTAGCCATGAATGTGAGTTAAGATGGTTGGCCTAAGCCTACCACAATGTTCTACGAATGTACGAATTTGGTGAACGTTCAGAAGCGGTGTTTGAGCTAATAAATACCTCCAATATTGCAGGCTGCCAAAAGCATTTCTCTTTCCGAGCACGCCAATAAGCAGGCAATAAAATCATCGGATAATCGTTGTACATACAACGCAAGTTGACTATTTTTGACCATGCATATGAAAAAGATAGATAAAGGCTCCCAGCAGATCAGCCCATCGATGTGCCCGCTGATAAGATTGTCAATAATATCCAGAAAACTGAGCAAGCTGTTCAAGAAAAATTTCAGCAAACTCAACCTAACCCAGAGTCAGGTCTCTATTTTATTGATGCTTTCTGAAATGGGAAACATCGCTCAGAGTGCGATTGGCAAATATCTTGAACTGGAACGCTCCACGGTAACCCGCGATTTGGTCAGGTTGATTGACCGAGGTTACCTCAACAAGACGGCAGGAGGCGTGAGTCCCACCATTGGCCTCACAAAAGAAGGCACAAAGATGAGCAAGTTGGTTGTGCGTGAGTGGGAGAAAGGGTTCAATACGGCCTTTGAATTACTTGGTAGACAAGGAATGAATGCGGTTGGTGAACTGGAGAAAAAAATGAGGGTGTAATTTTTTTGACAATAATGTTGTATGTACAGCAAGAAATGATCGTCACCCACTTCAGGTATAGCACGTTGAATGTGCCACACTCTTGCAAACATATCAAATAGCTACTCAACAAAACCAATCATGAAGCCACTTAAAAGAAACACCCTTTCCATAGTGCTCATTGCAGTCGTTTTCCTTAATGGATGCGTATCTGATCTGAGAACCACGAGCATCAAAAAGAAAGGAATTAGCGCGAAAATGGCCAAAAAAGGAAGAGCGCTACTCAACAAATCAGCGAAAGCTCACGGTTTTGATAATTGGAACAAGTTCGAAACGACCAACGTTGAAATCAAGCATAGCTTCAAGGGAATGGGAAAGTTCGCAGTATCATTACCTCAACAAGTTACGGTTTTGTACCAATGCGTTAATAAAACCTTTGACGTAAAAGCCACCATTCTCGATTCTAAGAAGAAAGGAGATATATGAGGTGTAGTCGATGACAAATTCTATAAAACTCACCAAAATGGTGGGAACATTGCCTGGAAGCATAAATTCCGGTCTTCCTTTTTCCTTAAAACCATGCACTATTTTACCAGTTATTATTTTCGCATCATTGAAGCACCTGTTATAGGTTATGTTGGTGAAGAGGAAAGGGATGGGAACAAATATGACCTGGTGTTCGCTAGCTGGGGAGAGAAACAACCCAACAGGAAGATGGATCAATACATCATATGGATCAATCGAGAAACCGGTTTAATTGAACACAGTGAATTTACAGTTCGGGAGATGCCCGGCAGCTTTATGAAAGGGACGGTCACCAACGAAGACTTCAGAAATATCAATGGCGTGATTATCCCCTTTAAACAAACGGAAAGGTTATCGCTTGACGGCAAGAGCTTCTTTCATAAGTGGACCATAAACGAACTCAGTTATGATCAATTTGACAAATCGCTGGTACAAATAATCCAGGAAGCGAAATAAAAAAAGAACCTCGCACTGCTCCTACACTAAGCGCAAATAGTTTTCTTATGGCCCCAATGAATGGATAGGATTTTGGGGGGGGAATAATTAGATGCTATAACAGAGTATGCTGGAAAATAACATCACGGCTAAGAAAAAATACCTGAAAACCTTCTGAGTATTAAGAGAGCTTCTCCCGAACCTCATCTTTTAGCGAGGCGAGATAATCACTAACCGCTCCAGTGCTGCAAGCCTCACGAAATGATTCGAAGGACTCGACATGCTTTTGCATCTCTAGCTTGAATCGTTCGTTCTTTTCTTCCAGCCGCTGCTTGGCCCGATCCAAAATCTTACGGCAATTAGCCACTTTTTTATCCATGATCTTGGAGATCTCCTCGTAGTCAACATTAAAGACCTCTTTCATCATATACACCTTGGTCTCGGTGATATTCAATTTTCTACAGACCATTTCATAAGACCTGGAGAGCTCACGCTCCATGTCGAAATCCAAAAAATAAGTTGGCACATAGCTACTCTCGCTTTCATCAGACCTGATGTTTTCCTTGGCCTCTTCCATCTTCTGCCCTTTCCTGAAATTGGTAAAACAGAGATTTTTGAGCGTTGAGACAAGGTAGGATTTACGCTCCTTCACCTCAGAAGTATCCCGTTCAAACCACTTGAGAAAAGTTTCCTGTACCGCGTCTTCAGTATCCTTCCTATTGCCCAAAATATTAAAGGCAATGGACATCAACATAGGTTGATACTGCAATACGGWGGCTTCCGGGCTCATAGGYGTGATTGAGGATACAAAGATAGGGTTTTGTTATTTTAGARSCRTTAAGMKRYACTTYTCAGAGGTAATAACGGCWATTMTGCTTKGATATTTAGTATGCAAGTATCYCTWTCTATCYCTTACATTTGTGTTGTAGGCCATCMMAYAGAAATTGAAAAAGACSAAAAARAYATTAAYYGTATCGACTTTACTTCTTCTTTTRGGRGTCGGATTTACCYTTCTACCAACAACACCTAACGAGAMTGTTTGGGAAAGAGTTGAAGCGGAGTTGACAAAATTCAAGTCAGAATTTRATAATCCAAAGTATGTAATTGTTGTGGACTACAGTAAACCKATTTTCAGAAAAAGACTTTGGGTGTTAAATCTCAARACWAAAGAKATMGYMTTGAATACGCATATTAGTCATGCCTGGAACTCTGGATTCYTCAAAGCCGAAAAGTTYTCYAATGTAATYGGTTCGAACATTTCCTCKAAGGGTACTTTYAAAACATTGAACAGCTATGAAAGYAAYTATGGAAGTGGTGATTATAAGATTGGAATGAAAATAAAAGGCCTGGAAATAGGTAAGAAYGACAATTCATTAAAGCGTGCMATCGTTTTCCATTCRAGTTGGGGRTTTTGGAGYTCTGGATGCTTTATGTCGTTACCCTGGATCAATAAAGAGATTATCGACCTGACTAAAGGAGGAACCATACTAATCGTTAATTAAAACAGGCGTTATCTARGAAATRGAAGYACATCTAAAAATCRTGAAATCAAYCCATYTRTATCTTTTACTTGCRGTCACCCTCTTGACCAMCCCWCTTTGGGCTCAGCAAGTGAGTRAYCAGAAAASMARTCCTAAGATYACCATYACCGGYCATCGAGGWGCWGCAGCYCTCTCWCCGGAGAATACCATGCTCAGCGTGAAGAAGGCCATCTCCCTGGGGGTTGACCGAGTTGAGATTGACGTCCACCAATCAAAGGATGGGGAGATTGTGATCATCCA
The DNA here is from genome assembly GCA_016764395.1 of Flavobacteriales bacterium. Classification (GTDB taxonomy): domain Bacteria; phylum Bacteroidota; class Bacteroidia; order NORP154; family NORP154. The sequence continues at coordinate 2,138 of JAESRW010000314.1, read as the reverse complement.
TGACCATACCCTGGATAGAACCACCAATGGAACCGGGAAAATCAAGAAATACACCTACGAAGAATTACAGAAGTTTGAGATCGACAAATCAATTGAGCGCATTTCCACCCTTCAGGACGCCATTGATTTGTGCAAAGATAAAGTCATCCTGGTTATAGAGCTCAAGAAGCACCATGGGTATTATAAGGGACTCGAAGAGAAAGTGGTGAAAATTATCCAGAAAAATGACCTTAAAAAGCAGTGTGTCGTTCACGCTTTCAACACCAAAGTTTTAAAAACCATTCATGCATTGGATCCGGAAATTGAACTTCACAAACTGGTATTAATTGGGCTATTGACCAATTTCAAGAAGTTCGATTATGTAACAGAATTTTCTGTCTACAACAAGTTCGTGAAACAAAGGCACATCAAAAAAATTCATGCGCTCAACAAAAAAGCCAACGTGTGGACTGTGAATGATCAAGATGAGGTTGCCCAATTAGTAAAGTGGGGAGTAGATGGGATTATTACAGATAACCCCTGGCTTATTCTTGAAGGGTTGAAACAGGACTAGAGTAGCTATCCGTTTCCAGGGGAGGGTTCCAGAATTTCATTTTATAACCACAGAGGGCACGGAGGTTTTCACAGAGGTCACAAAGCGGTATTCAACCGGCCATTCCTCTGTGTATTCTTTGCGCCTTCTTTGTGGCTTCTGTGATTACAAGGTTATGTCCTCACTAGCTTGAGAAGCGGATGGAAGTATTAGGGATACCCCCTGGCTTAATCCAGATCGACTGAAACCGCAACGAAAAAGGACTCGTAAGTCGAATGCTCTATTAGGCAATCGCAAGTAGGAGCCTTCAGGTCCCAACAACCATTTGTACACTTGAAGACGATCTCATCCAATCCATAGCGCTTATCCGTTGCTTTTATAAATGCCTCTTTGGCGGTGAACAGCTTTAATACCTGATTTGATTGTTCTGAATCTGGCATGGATTTCAATTGCTGTAATTCATCATCTGCCAGAAAGGTCCTCATGGAATCAAGAGAAATATTATCTTTCTCAGGTTCCATATCCACGCCGATGGGTTTTAACGAAACCCCTAACGTGAAGTCTTTCTGTGTATGGGACAAATTGAAATGCACTAGCTCCTCCCCTTCTTGTTTGTAATAGGGCTTGCCACTCTCAGTCATGGACAAGTTGATGGTATCTGGGGGCCTGCCCAGCAGTTCTCCTAGCACCTCTTTTATCAAACACCGTCCCGCAAGAAACTCGATCTTCTTCTCAGGATCGAGGTATCGATCATGCCGAACCAATTCTACTTCATCCAGAAGATCGATATCTGTAGTTATATCCTCCAGTCTCTTGTGTATTAAGACGAAAGGATCGGTGTGTAGTTTGGTCAGCAGGTCCATACTCTAAGTTAACCTAAATTCGGGATAAGGCCTACCTGTCTGCTGGATTATCAACGAATTAGCCAATGTTTTAAAAATGATAAACACTGAATGTCAAATGAAAAATGTAAAAGTTATTTATCTCCATGTAAGGAACTCCTTCAATTGAAGAATCTATGATGCATCCCTGAAAATCACTTTTTAATTTTTCATTTGATATTTGATATTTTACATTGTCCATTACCTGACTATGAATATATAGCCTCTTTTGTTGCTTGCTTTTCTAACAAATATGCGAGAAAAGAATAACAAAGGCCTCGCAATTACATTCAGAGCAGGCACTAGAATGCCCTTGTTATCTGACCTTGACTTCCTTATACTTAGGATCCAGGTGAATGCCGTAGATCTCGAGGTATTGCAACCTAAAAAGGTAAGCACCTCCATTCAGTAGCTCTTGTGCTACATCTGCAACATAGCGATTTTCCCAGCTCTCCAATCTCGAACCTTTCACCCAATAATTGAAGGCTCCCATGGCCGGGCCGCACCAAATTTGATAATCCATCTCTCTGCCCGCTTCTCCGCCGTTGGCCCAGGCTGAAGAAAGTCCCAGATACCATCGGAAGACCAAAGCCATTTTTCGCTTGGGATTATCTTTAGCTCGAACGAGTTGTTCCGGATCCCTCTCCTCAAAAAAGGAGACACAACCAGCCCAAATATTCTCCAACGAATCTTTGAAAACCGTTTTCTCCAGACTCTCCCGCTCC
>JAESRW010000083.1 GCA_016764395.1 Flavobacteriales bacterium | reverse complement strand
TACAGTTGGCTGTGACGTTACCGTGACACTTACTGCTGAAAATAATTGTCCCCCGATCTCTACGAATACTTTCTTTCCTATACAGGTGTGGGAAGTAGACGATGCGGAAATTACACCTGCTGTACCTCTTCTCTGTTATCCTGATACGGTAGTACATTTCGACAATACAACGGCTTTGAATTGCTTTGCCAATGGGAATACCTCTCAGCGCTTTGAATACTGGAATTTTGGTGATTATTGGGGATTGGGATTTGACTCCATAGTTCCCTGGCAGCCATGGAATCCCCCAGTGAGACCCGGATTTGATATCGCCTTTCCAGGAGTTGGTACCTACACGATTATGATGATTGATAGTAGTTTTTGTGGAAAAGATACGGCCTATTCGACGATCACCATTGTAGATCAACCTATAGCTGGACTCAGTCCCAATCCTGATACTGTTTGTGTTAGTGAGACCATCACGTTCTCCAACTTAAGTGTGGGAGCCAACTCTTTTTCCTGGAATTACGGAGATGGTTCTGGATGGTTGGGTACCGGCGGTGGAGATCAAACACACACCTACCTTACTCCCGGAACATTCACAGTATTTCTTGTGGCCAGTGTTGCCGGGGGATCAGCGAGCTGCATTGATACGTCCTCTGTAGTGGTAGAAATTCTACCTTCTCCTTTGGCAGCTTTTTCGTCGACAGTAGCTTCCGGATGCGATAGTTCGACAGTTACATTTACGGATGCTTCGATTTCTGCCGTGGCGTGGTTTTGGGATTTTGGAAACGGGGATACCAGTACTTCCAATACGCCGCCTAGTATTTTTTATTCATCTCCCGGAATATACACGGTTAAGCTCCTGGTTACAAGCATTAACAGTTGTCAGGATAGCACAACATCAACTGTTACGATCTACCAGACACCTGTCGTGAGTTTTACCGCACCCAGTGTATGTGTTGACCAGGTAACTAATTTTATCGATGCCTCCACCGCCGGTGCGCAGCCCATTACAACGTGGAGTTGGGATTTCGGAGATGGCAATACGGCCACCACTCAGAGTCCTTCAAATACCTACATAGGTGCAGGTTCAAAGAATGTTGTGCTTTCCGTGTCAACTGGCTTTTGCAGTGCAACAGATAGTGGAATCGTTTTCGCGGACACCTTGCCAATTGCGGCCTTTACTGCGGATGCAGTGGGTGGCTGTTCGCCGTTGGTGATCAATTTCTCAAATGCCTCGTCTGGAGCCATTTCTTATTTCTGGGACTTTGGAGATGGGGTAACTTTCAGTGGTTTTGATACCTCACATACTTTTACTCATTCAGGATTGACAGATACCATCTACAACGTAATGCTAATCTCATCTACAGTTTCAGGATGCACGGATACCGCTTTTTTGCCCATTACCGTTAATCCTGTTCCGATCGTTGTATTTACGTCAAATGCTGCTCCTGGTTGCAGTCCGCTTCAAGTATCATTTACCGATGCTTCGGTTGGAGTAACTCAATATATTTGGGATTTTGGAGACGGTACCATGGATAGTATTAATGCTAGCCCTAACCACTTATTTCTAAATTCCTCCGTGTTTATCTTAACCGATACGGTGCAGCTCATTGGGATGACCGCTTTCGGCTGTGCTGATACGGCCTCAACGGTTGTCACTATTTATCCCTCCGCTAACAGCGTAATAGCCGTCCCTGATTCCGGATGCTCACCCATGAGCGTACAGTTTGCAAGCACTTTAACCGGGGCGGTATTGTTTTACTGGGATTTTGGAGATGGATTCGTAGATTCAACTCAAAGCCCAACGCATACTTTTGTTAATCCTGGTCTAACAGATACAACATATACCGTTCGATTAATAGTTACGTCTGGCTTCTTTTGCGTTGATACGTCTTTTACGAACATCCTCGTGTTTCCCAAACCCAATGCTCAATTTACGGTGGATACGGTGCAGGGCTGCGGTCCTCTTAGCATAAGTTTTAACAATACCAGTACTGGGGCCATCAACTTCGATTGGGACTTTGGGAACGGGGAAACGTCAGATACATCAGTAGCTACCTTTCCTTATACGTATGTCAATACTTCCGGTACGGGTGTAATGTATATGGCCAATTTGGTTGCCACCAATTTAAATGGATGCGCGGATACCACCTCGCAACCCATCCAGGTCTTCTCCGCTGTCTTTGCGTCCTTTACTCAATCGGATACGGCGGGCTGCAGTTCATTTGGTGTCAACTTTACCAATACCAGCCAGTTTGGCAGTTCATATTTTTGGGATTTTGGAGATGGAAGCTCCATTGATACCTCCATGGACCCTTTTCATGTCTTTTCCAATAACGGTATAGAGGATACGACTTATTTTATTCAACTTATTATTCAGTCGGACGATGGTTGTTCGGATACGGCCAATAGCCAGGTGACCGTTTATCCGTCACCTGCCGCTTCATTTTTTGCTACTCCCCCCGCACCGCAAACTTTCCCAAATACAACGGTCAACCTGCTCAATATGAGCAGTGTTGGGAACTGGAATTATAATTGGGATTTCGGAGATGGAGCCTCGGACACCGCTATGAATCCAGGCACGCATACTTATGCTACATGGAATAGCTATACCATTGAGTTAATCGTCTTTAGTAATGAATGCGCTGATACCACCGATCAAGTAATCGTAATTCTTCGGCCACCTCCTGTAGCCGGATTTATACTGAGCGACACAGCAGGCTGTAGGCCGATAACGATCATATTTGATGATGTCTCTCTTTTTGTGGATTCTTTAATATGGGATTTCGGTGACGGAACACCTTTTTTGGCCACATCTGATACACAACCGATTGCCTATACCTATTATAATTCGGGCACTTTTGTTGTCACGCTAACCGCATTGAGTGCAGGTGCGCTGCCGGATGTAAAAAAGGCAACGGTAGTGGTTCATCAGCTGCCAGTAGCTGCGTTTGTTATCAATCCCAATCCCGCTATAATTTTTCTTCCTGAGAAGCCAATCTATTGCCTTAACCTGTCGTCCGATGCTGTGAGTTATCAATGGGATTTTGGAGATGGAGGTAGTTCAGCAGAAGTCAACCCTTCCTATATTTATACTGCTGTAGGTAATTATGATATAGAATTGATTGCGACCGGCACGTTCGGATGCATGGATACGCTTATCAAGGATGCAGCGGTCACCGTTGAAGAGGGTGGGGAAGTTATCTTCCCTACTGCCTTCACGCCTAATCCAGCAGGCCCAGGTGACGGAATCTATGATCCGAATAGTTTCGATAACGATATTTTTCATCCTTTTTGGGATGGAGTTGACACGTACTTGCTGAGAATCTTCAACAGATGGGGGGAGCTTATTTTTGAAACAGAAGATGTGAACCAGGGCTGGGATGGTTACTACCGAGGGGAGATGGTGCAGCAAGATGTTTATGTATGGAAGGCAAAGGTGCTCTTCGAGAACGGAGCGCAAAAAACAATGGCTGGAGATGTAACATTGTTGAGGTAAATGAAAGCGAGTCAGAACATATCTGCATTAGAACATGTGGCCCTTATGGTGATGGTATTGTTTTGTCTGATACAGGAATCCATGGCTCAAGGAGGGGACTTAGAAGCATCGCAACTTCAAATAACCGCTGCAGAATATTTTGAAACGCAAGATTATCTCAAAGCGTTAGGGCTCTATAAGCAATTGGCATCCCAAGCGCCATCTGACCCTGTTCTGAATTATCGTATTGGTGTCTGTATGTACAATCTCAAAGAGCAGCGAGCAGGTTCAGGTGTGTATTTTGAAAAGGCGATTTGGGGCATGCCACAGGATATGTTTATGCCGTTAACGGTTGATCCTGAGGTGCTGGAGTCTTACTATTACTTGGGTCAGCATTATCACTTGCAGGAGGAGTTTGAAATTGCCATCATGATGTATCAAACCTATCAGAACTACAAAGGAATTTATGTGAGTAGAAATCCGGAGGCAGGAACCCGAGAACATTCATTGCAAGAGGTGAATAACTTAATCAATAAGTCTGTCTACGCAATGGAGCACATCAACGATATCAGCAAAGCTTTAGTTGAGAACTTGGGAGAAGGGGTTAACTCGGAGTTTCCCGACTATGCGCCCATAATATCAGCAACGGGCTCTAAGTTGATATTTACTTCAAGGCGGAAGGGGACTGGGGGGTTGACGGACCCTCGAGGAGAATATTTTGAAGATATATATGTCACCTTGGCGGGCCCGGATGGATGGATTCCTCCCACGGGGATTAGTGAGAAAATCAATACGGATTTGCATGATGCTGGGATTGGATTGAGTTTGAACGAGGCAGACTTGATGATTTATCGGACGAACAAGTCTCTTACCGGAGGCGATATATACAACTCCAAATTGGTCCAGGGAGAATGGTCGGATCCGGAAATTATATCCTCATCCAGCCATTTGGAAGAGGAATCTGAGAAGGGCGTTAATACATCCTATATTGAGCCCAGCGCGTGCATGAATAAGGAGCGGGATGTGTTGATATTCTCTAGTAATCGACCTGGAGGGTATGGGGGAATGGATCTTTATAGGGTGGTTAAGTTGCCAGATGGAGCGTGGAGTTATGCGGTGAATCTTGGCCCTACTATTAATACCCTTTATGATGAGGATGCGCCTTATCTGAGTCCTGACAATTCAACTTTGTATTTCAGCTCCAAAGGGCATCGAAATATGGGAGGATATGACATCTTTAAAACGAAGTTGTATAGTGGTTCTGGACGTCTTCGTTCTGATATTGGCCTCTTGTGGTCAATCCCTGAGAATTTAAAGGCGCCTATTAATTCCATTGCCGACGATATTTATTACGTGGTCGCTGGAAATGGAAGAACTGCTTACTTCTCATCCGATCGGSAAGGTGGGCTSGGTGGWGCMGATATTTAYAAAGCGGATTTACCMATGAGCGAAGRAATTAATATTGTCATAAAGGGTACTGTGTATTCACTTGATGACAGAARGCCATTGMAAGCMAGGCTGACSGTRCTCGAGYTGGRMAGCCGTAAASTWAAAGGTGAATAYTATTCAAAYRGTGAGACGGGARGRTTTGTAATGATTTTATCTCCCAAGMTCAAGTACAGGATGATTACYGAAGCAGATGGGCATTACTCCGTCACRGAAGATTATTTCCTGGTCTCCTTCCARGAGTCGTTGACGATTCTGAACAAGGAGATTTAYATGCAACCTATTATYACTCAGATTAAATCKAATGATGAATATCTRTTTACGTATATCCTTGAAAAMGTGCAATTTGAAACCAAATCCCACAAGATCCTTCCAGGGGCAGATTCKGCTTTCGCAACATTGGGWAGGGCYATGCTCGCAAATCCTAAAATGATCATTGAAATAGCAGGGCACACTGACAATRAAGGAGGCCAGGYCTCCAATTTGGGGCTTTCTCAAAAGCGTGCAAATGARGTCAGGAGCTAYCTGATATCAAAAGGAATTGATGAAATACGTTTAAAGGCGAAAGGGTATGGMGARTCAGCACCTCTAGCYRGAAATGACACAGAGGAGGGAAGGGCAATGAATCGAAGAACAGAAATTAGAGTGATTGAAGAATAAATATTCGGTTGTAATGATGATATTAGGATTCTTTATAAAGGCTTCTAATGGGTTAAAATAGCAGAAACACGACAGTAAATGTCAGTACATGGGTAGTAAAATGCGAAAAATCGATATATAAATACAGCACCTTATGTTCAAATACCAATAAAATACAATAACATGTCAAATCAAATACTTTTTACATTTTACTTTAAAGTTCATCCTTGATAATGCGTGCAAAGCAAAATATATCATTGTTATTTGTTGGAGTGTCTTTATTGATTGCTGTGCAAAACGTTAATGCTCAGGATCCGCATTTTTCACAATTTTATGCTGCTCAATTGTACCTCAATCCTGCCTTTGCCGGATCCGCGACTGGATCCAGAATCATGGCCAATTACCGTCACCAGTGGGCGGGTATCCCTGGTGCTTTTGTAACTTATGCCTTCTCCTTAGACCATAATTTTTCTCGACTGAACAGCGGGTTGGGCCTGTATTTTCAGCAAGATAAAGCCGGGAGTGGCGGCCTGCGCACAACCATAACTGGATTGCAATATGCTTACCATGTGAAACTGTCACGGAAGGTATCGGCTAGATTTGGTGCCGATCTGTCTTTCCGGATCCGTGATATTGATTTTAACAATCTTATATTCAATGATCAATTGTCAAAAGCAGGAATTGCATCAACTACAACAGAGACGCCCACCTCTGAAGCATCTACCTTTTTTGATTATGGTTCGGGAATTATTGTTTTCAGCGAAAAGTACTGGGTAGGAGTAGCACTCCATCACCTAACCCAACCCAACCAGGCCCTCTTGGGCGGAACTGAAACCATTCTACCACTGAAATACTCTGTGCATGGGGGCATGCGAATAGCCGTTAAGGATCGTTATGGTAAAAAAAGTGAGAAATACGTTGCCCCTGCATTCAATTATAAGGGACAGCATCACTTCGATCAGCTGGATGTAGGTGTATCGTACTATAGCAATCCGGTAACCTTTGGTATCTGGTATAGAGGAATACCAGGATTAAAAGCACTTAGGCCCGGTTTAGGAAACAATGATGCGTTAATTGGGTTGATAGGGTATCGCGTTGATGACTTGAGTATCGGTTATAGTTATGATCTGACTATTTCCAAGTTGGCGGTAATCACTTCTTTGGGGGCTCATGAAATATCTTTGGTGTATGAATTCAACAACAAAAACCAGAGTCAGAAAAAGGGAAAAGGTAAGCCAGTGATCATCCCCTGTGCTAAATTCTAACCGACTAATTGATAGTCTCTTCGATGGATCTATTTATAGATCAAACTGTGTACATTTGCCTCTATGATGAGAACGGTTGCGGTCATTATTACCTTTGTTTTTCTGTCTTTCAATGCCCCCTTAAATGCATCTGGAGAAGAGTTACCTCATCTGGATTCGTTGATCAATACCCTGTCAACGCTTGATAATGATACCAATAAGGCCAGGGTGCTTCTGGAGATAGGTTGGGAGTATAGGAGAGTGGATCGAATCAATGCGATCGCGTTCACAGAGAGGTCCAGGGAATTATCTATACAGGTCAATAATAGAAAGGGGATTTCCAGTAGCCTGAACAATCTAGGCGTATTTTACAGTGACAGTGGGCTTTATGAGAGGTCCATTAAGCTCACGAAACAATCGTTGGCAATTGATAAAGAGTTAGGTGATTCTGCTGGAATGGTTTTGTGCCTCCTTAATATTGCCGATGATTATGTGCAGATGGGTGAACCTAACGAAGCTTTGGAATATACCAACAAGGCGCTAGTGATCGAACGCTTACGCGATAATATACCGGGTATGGCTGTCAACCTCTTTCGCAAAGCAAAAATCTATGAAGATATGGCAAACTTCATTTTGGCCTTGGAGTGTTATGAACAGTCATTGGTATATTATGAAGAATTAGGCAGTGAGGCGGGGACGAGTAAAGCTCTGGGGAATATTGGTATCATGCACGAATACAATGGAGCCTATGATCTTGCAATAAAATACTATTTAAAAGCACTCGCAATTGCTGAAAAGCAGCTAGCGCATGTTGAACTGCCAGGTATAGAGGGTGAGATTGAGCAAATGCGATTTATTATGGTGAATTTGTTATCGAGCTTAGGAGCTGTCTATTGTTATCTAGGTGAATACGATAGAGCGATGGGATATATGCAATGGTCATATAGACTGAACAATAAGTATGAAAACAAAGCAGGAATTGCAGGTTCACTCAACAATATGGGTATGGTTTTGAAGTACCAGGGTAAGTATATTGAGGCGTTGGAATCTTATATGAAATCACTAGCGATCAGCGAAGAGTTGGGTGATAAATGGGAGATTGCAGGCATCTACAATAACATTGCAGTTGTTTATTACGAGAAAGGCGATAATATGGATATGGTTAAAGAGTACTTAGATGGACTTGCAACAAAAAACCGGACAATAAGTTAAGCTGCATTTTTGATTTGGTTTAATTGACTTTCAAATTCTTCGATAGTTAGATTTCCAAGTGCTGAATGTCTTCTGTTACGATTGTACCAGGTCTCTGTCCATTCAAAGATATCAGCACTGGCATCTTCTCTGTTTTTGTACTTATTTCTGTATATCAGTTCTATTTTAATCGTCTTAAAATAACTTTCTGCAACTGCGTTGTCCCAGCAATTTCCCTTGCGACTCATACTTCTGTCAACCATCTTGTACTGGTCTAATACATTTGTAAATGCTGTACATGCGTATTGTATACCACGATCAGAGTGAAACGTCAAAGTTTTCTGAGGTGGCCTGTTTTTAATAGCCATACGCCATGCGGCAATAACAGTTTGGCCGGCTTTGAGCCCATTGCTCATTGACCATCCAACTACTTTGCGATCAAACAGATCAATAATAACGGTTAAATAGAGCCATCCAGACAGCGTTCTGATGTAGGTAATGTCAGATACCCATACCTGTGCTTTTCTTTCAGTAGAGAAGTCCCTGTTAAGTTTATTCTCAACCAAAGGATACTTATGATTTGAATCTGTAGTTACCACATATTTTCTTGACTGAACAGCCTTTAGTTTCGCTTGGTTCATCAATCTTGCTACTCGGGGCCTTGACACTTTAAAACCATTCACATTTAGCTCTTTGGTGATCCTAGGGCTTCCATATGTGGCTTTGCTCATTTGGTGGATCCTTCTGATCTCAAAAAGCAACATACGATTCTCATTGGTTCGCTTAGATGGCAACCACCTCCTCCAGCTATAATAACTGCTCTTACTTACTTTAAATACTTTACACATCTTCCCAACAGGAAATTCCATCTGGTGATCTTTTATAAACTGGTAGAYTTCCCATCGCTCACGGAGAAGATGCTGAYTGCCTTTTTTAAAATATCCCTTTCCATCTTCATATTGCTGAGCTCTTTTCGCAACTGTGAGAGCTCCCTCTGTTCATCTGTCTGTTTTAGACTTCCATTACCAGGAAAACTATTGGTAGCATAATTCTGTTTTTCTTTGCGCCAACGGTATAGCAACTCTGGTCTGATTCCCAATTCTTCGGCAATCTCGACAACATTGCCCCTTTGATGGCTAAGTTCAACTGCTTTAATCTTGAACTCTCGGGCATATTTTTTTCTACTACGATTCATCGTGTTAAGGTATTAATGGTTCATAAAGATATGCCTTAACTTAGTGTCCGGACAAATGTAGCAGGCCCAAAGGCTTCATAATTGTATAACGCTACATGAGCCAGAATGATACATCTCTGTGCTCCTTCAAGTTGGATTATCGAGTCTGACTAGTGTGCCGATTACTAAGTTAGTTTACTGAAATTTTGCTTCAATTTTTTCTTTAATCCAGGCAAAATTTTCAAGCAT
>JAESRW010000005.1 GCA_016764395.1 Flavobacteriales bacterium | reverse complement strand
GATAAGAAAAATCGTCTGTCAGAAAAATCAATTGCTAAATCATAGATCCCAGGTGTAATAACAGGTGAAATGCCGGGTGTCACCCTGATATCAATTCTGAAATTATGAGTTGTAGGGTTCGCCGTCGCCGTGCCTACCCCATTTATAGTTGTACCCGCACATGGACCCGGCGCCTTGACCAGCGCCCCTCCTTCAACCAGGGCCGTACCCACAATATAACTCGGTGGAGGGACAAATGCTGCACCTAGAATTGTACTATTTATCCTTGGTGGTGGCGGTGGCGAACCCCCACCATAATCATGGTCCGGAGTAAAACAAAGGTTGACAGCCCTTATATCGATTTCGGAAAGCGATAGGGCAACACCTTGGGCACTATATGGAACAGTTAATGTTAAGGTGGCTGATGCAAAGAGATCCCAAGTGCAGGCCGTATTTATACCAATATTGGTGATTCCATTTCGTGTTACTCCAGCAGTTACATCCGAAAAATCATCTATTGTAATCGATGCACTAGCTGAACTCAAAGTAATGGTCGGCGGACATTGCGCCATCACAGAGCAGGGAAGAAAAAAAAGAAATTGCAAGGCGAAAACCGATGCAATAAGGGCTTTCTCCAACAGCATTTCCATCAAATCAAATATCGCGCTGAAAGGCATTTAGTTACGTTATGTCATTCAAGAAAAGTGACCTGCATAATTTACCGGTTGAACATTGATCTGGACAACTAGTCAAGTAAGTTCATTTGTCTGTTTCTTAGTAAGCGGTGATCAAGTCGATCTACGTCACCAAATCTCGGTATACAAAAAAAGGACTGCCAGATTTTACCTGGCAATCCTTTTTCATTATGTACTACCGGTTTATTGATCCTGAACCAATATATACTTCACATACATGGTATAAACACCAGGAGCTGCAAAATCTGATGTATTTGCCAAATCTCCTAACTGCGTTGCCAAATCTGCATCACTTACGTACTCACCTGCTGCAAAAGCCTGTGCTGTTCTAGATGCATCTGACGCATCCGCATTCGCCGATGGGAATACTGCTGGTAATCCAGGTAAGATACGATAATCTAGCGTGAAAAAGTAACCGCTATCACGTGGTATACCTCCAACGAGTGTCTGTGTCAAGTACGAACCACCAGGTATCTGACAGCCGGCGCCTACACCTTCTCCACCTGCAATATACTTCTCGGCATTCACCGCAGCAGCTCCAGATAGAGGTGGCTGATAAGGTGTAGCATTCGAAGTCGTGAACAAACTGTTATTACTAAGAGCCAGAGCCGGCATAGTAGCAGTACCTACCTGAGCAAACGTTGCAGGGGTAAATGATGCACTATAATCGTTGTTGGCTGAATAAGCATAGGTACCTGTACACGTTGCGACAGCCCCTTGTACAGTTGGATTGGACGGAAACTGACGAAGTTCCACCCCCGTTATAGGAATCGAGTCATTCGCAACAGCGCCAGACCCCGCTCCATACTCAACAGGATTGTCCCAAATAAAATCAGCGGTTGCTGAAAGCCCCGTTGCCCAAAGATCAAATGATACAGAAGACGAAATTTTCAGTACAGTCGCGCCATATTTTGTGATACCCCCAACATAATCGTAGATGTCATCAAAAACAAAATCGATTTGATCCGGGCCATCCATATTTAACTGAAGAATGGGCTGCAAATCCATCGTCAGAGTAATGTTTTTCTCGTCAATTAGCTGTCCAAAGGAGACCGTAACCATCATGGCCATCGCTCCCGTTATCATTAATAATCTTTTTTTCATAACAGTTCAGGTTTAATGTTAATTAAAATAGCTGGCTACAATTGAAAGTCTCTCTTCCTCTTATTCACCAGGTGATTGATAGGGTGTTATACGACCTTCACAACAAATGGTTTCACTCGTCTTTCAAAACCAACAATACGCATGAATTGCCAGTATCACCGATACAAGTTTAACCATATTTTTGGAACAACCAAATTATTCGACGAGTATTTCCATCTCCGCAGCCTCCAATTCCGTATCACTGCCAAAGTCCAACACACCCATTACCGAGTACCTGCCTTTCCCAGTATTCCCAGGGAAGGCGAATTCCAAATCTCGCTTTTGACCTGGCAATACAGTGATCCTTTTAAGAGGTAAACGCTCCTGTTTGCCGTTACTTAAATTACTCAGTTCAACGTATACCACGCAAAACCCAATACCATCACCTACATTTTCAACTCCTATACTCACGTATCTATTTTTATCATCGTATGTGAATTCAAACCTTGAAATTTCTACTTTGTTGATGGTCGTATTAGGAGGATTTTGATAGATAAAGATGCCAAACCCAAACGTAGGAACAATACCCATTGCCACATTCTCCCCAGATTTAGGTGGAACCAAATATTCTCTTTCCTTCTCTAAATCCACCATCATCATGCTCCATGCTGCTCGGTAAGCTTCCGGTTCATCTGGCAGATTAACTGAGACCGCAATTTTCTTTGCCTCTCCTGGTTTGAGTTTAATAAACGTTTGATCCGCCGTTATCCATTTTGTGAGCCCATATTCATGCTCTACACCGAACGGCAATTGCTGGGCAGCTCCCTCGTCAGTCAGGTCAAAGTCCGAGAAAGTAATGCGGAAGTTTTGATGCTTATAGGTATCATTGGTAATGGTCAAATATTGCGTTTGGCTTTCCCCAGGAGTAGCCCTGAACCGCATAATGGAGGGTGCCACAGCCACCCCCAGATCAGTAATGGAAGCCGAATCTATTTTGTACACTTCCTCCTGTGGAGTTACCAGTGTAGCTTTTTGTGAAATTGCCATAAACGGCGTTAGTCCAATCAGAAGGACAAGTAGTATTCGATTGAACATATTTTTGTTATTATTCATAATTAATGGTGTTTAAATTAGCAATTCACGTCATTTACTTGAAGAAGTGGCCCTAGATTCCCATAAAACCAGATATGCATAATGCAATATGCTGCATATCAACTATTTACGTCATTTTTCTGACTTCATAAACAAAGATATGATTAAATTGAGATTTGCCCGCTACTAAGTTTCAGTTATTTCTCAAATTAATAAAACAGGGCAGCTACCAGTAGTCCCTACAATATCACATCTCGTCAACAGCGCTATTTTAATGCCAATTTTATCTGAATTTAATTTTTCGGGCAGCGAACAAACACATCCGCAACAAGAGTAAGCCATGCTTAAATCTTGAGATATTGGTCGTTCCATAGGTTCGCTCCTGGTAACGTATAGGTAGTTCTGTGATCTTTAAATTCAATTTGTGTGCTCCAAAAATCAAATCGTAATCACCAAAAGGATCAAAGTCACCGAAGTATTCCCTATTTCGAGTGATCACCTCATAATCCGAACGCAGTAAAACTTTAGTTCCACATAATGTATCCTTAAATGGCTGATCCAGCAACCACGTGAAAACGCTGCTGAAAAACTTGTTGCCTAACACATTGAGAAAGCGCATGGCCTGTTTCTCCATCGTATAAACCAGGCGGGAACCATTGATAAACTCACCTTTACCTGACGCCAGGGCAAAGTAAAATTTGGGCAAATCCTCAGGCGGCACGGTTAAATCAGCATCCAGGATCATGAGCACGTCCCCTTCCGCCATTGCAAAACCTTTTCTGACCGCATCTCCTTTTCCTTTACCCGTTTGTTGCCCAATCTTGATACGGTGGGTGTCCTTATACTTTACAGCCACCTCTTGAATTTTCTCCCACGTATCGTCTTTTGAACCGCCCTCAATAAATATCATCTCTACCCACTTCCCAAATTGGGGAGTCCTTATAATTGCATCCTCAATGTTTCCACTTTCGTTCATCGCTGGTACAACGATTGACACGGAGTATTTTTCATTCACATTTTCATTGCTTTCATTGGCATTGGGTATCGCAAAACTGAATGAGTTCAGTGCAAAAAATCTGAAAAAGGGCAACTTAGCGACATACCTATTTATCAGATGAGATACGATTGGAATATTCACCGGTAGCAGCATCCTCCTAGTAGTTCTGTAGACATCAAAGCCGGCTAGAAACAGCATGTTATTAATATCCACTTGTGTTAACCAGTTTTGCGCAGGGGTTTTGAATTTCAAGCCTATAAACTCAGCCACCTTAATCATCGGTTCCCACAGATAGTTATAATAAGTCACTATAATTTTAGTTTTAGGATGGGAAACCGCATGTAATCGATGGAAGAGACTTTGGATATCAGTGATGTATCCTATGAGGTTGGAGAGAATAATAACATCAAATTTTTCGTCCAAATGAAAGGTCTCCGCATCCATCACCTCAAACTGGATATCAGGAAATTGTTTTTGAGCTTCAATCACCATTCCCTCACTAAAATCAATACCCAGTTTTCTTCGGCCTTTCACTTTGTTCAGCAACTCACCTGTACCACATCCAAGTTCTAAAACAGATTGTTCTTTCTCAATAAAATAATCAAGATAGTGAGAGATGTCACTCCAGTAATAGGACCTTCTTTTGCGATACACTACGCGTTGTGCAGCAAACTGGTCAAAACAATCTTTAAAAGCCTTGGATTTGTCTTTAAGTGACATCAATTCTTTATAAATGATAGCGTCAAAGTTAAAATATATGTGTGGATATTATAAAAACCAATCAGGAAGGCAACAATAAACATTACGCGTTTGTACGCGTTATTATAATTATTGAACTTTGTTGGGGTGCCTAATGTGCATATTGAGGCCTGTAGACCATCCCTTTACTTTAGTTGATGAGATTAATTAAGATTGGATTGTTTTTCATTGCGGTAGCATTCTCGCTGATTCCTGCTGGAAGCATGGCACAGGTAACAGTTGTAAAGGGAAAGATCACAGATGCGGAATCCAATGATGGAATGCCGTTTGTCAATGTCTTTTTCAAGGGCACCACTATTGGAGCCACTTCAGATTTCGATGGATTTTACGAACTCCGCACTACGGAGGACGTTGATTCGATAACAGCCTCCTCCTTAGGGTACAACATCCGTACGAAGGCGGTGACCAAAGGAACAGTGCAGAATATAAATTTTCAATTAAGCAGTGCTGTTCAACAGCTGGGCGAAATTGTCATTTTAGCCGGCGAAAACCCGGCGTTCCGAATCCTGAGAAAGATAGAGCAATATCGCGCGGTCAACAGCCCCGCGAACTTGGTCGCCTATCAATTTGAGAATTTTACCCGAATACAGGTGAGTATTGACAACCTATCTGATAAATTCAAACAACGTAAGATTTTCAAACCGATATCAAATATGTTCGATAGCCTGCAGGTTATGGCCGGTGAAGAAGGTAAAGCGGTACTCCCTATTTTCGTCTCAGAAACCTTCTCAAATTATTTCTACAGACGCAACCCAGAGGATCAAAAAGAAGACATCATAGCCTCTAAGATAACCGGTGTTGGTGTTGAAGATCACTTATGGATCAACCAGCTAATGGGAAGTTCTTTCCAAGTATTCAACTTCTATGACAATTGGGTCTCCATTCTGGGTAAAAATTTTATTTCACCCATTGCTAAAAATGGCAAATCGTACTACAAATATTATTTGATCGACAGTGTAGAAATAAGGGGTCGCACCTGTTATGAGATGGTTATAGTACCAAAGCGACCTTTGGATCTAGCTTTCAAAGGTAAAATGTGGATAGAGGACTCCACTTTCGCACTCATACAGTTAGATGTAGAGATCGGAAAAGAAGCCAACTTAAACTGGATTGAAAAAGTGAAAGTGCAACAAGAGTTCGAAGCCACTACTGCCGGCCCCTGGATGGCAACAAAAACCCGGGCGTTGGTCGACCTGGTAGAGGTGGGTTCACAGCCAGGTTTTATTTCAAAATTCTATTCGTCCTCACAAAAGATTGTCGTTAACCAGCCAAAGGAACCAGCATTCTATCAAGAAGGAATCACCGTGCTAGAAGGCGCCTATGAAAAGTCCGATAAGTTTTGGGAAGAGAACCGACACGACACCTTAACCCCTGCTGAGCTCAATGTTTATGCAATGATAGATTCGGTTAAAAACATCCCGACTATTCGGTCCCTGGTAGATGTGGTGGAACTTCTGGTATATGGCTATCAAGAAGTTGGAAAGTTCGATATTGGCCCATACATCTTCCTCTACAAATTTAATGAAGTAGAGGGGCACCGTTTCAGACTTGGATTCGTTTCCAATGAAAAGTTCAGTCACAAACTTATACTTCGAGGTTATCTGGCATACGGACTAAGGGACGAAAGGTTAAAGTACAACGCTGAAGCCGAATACATTTTTTCCAGAAAACCATGGACGCGGGTTGGGATACAACACAGAGATGACATTGACCAGATATCCGTTACAGATGACTTCTTTGCAAAAAATAACCTGTTTAAATTCACAGCTGGATTCAACCCATTTAGCCGCCTCAACAACTCAAAAGAATATCGGGTTTGGGGAGAACGACAACTGTTTCCTGGCTTCAACCAAATTATAATGTTTCACCGTCGGGAGTTCAAGCCATTTTTTGATTTTGGATACTACCCGAATAGTTCGGACCAAAGTGAGGTCAGGTCAGAGTTTACCACCAGTACGATAACGTTGGAATCTCGCTACTCAGCAAGAGAACGATACGTTTTCACACACCTGGATAGAATCATAATTCCCTCAGGACAGAAACCGCCACCGGTTTATACCTTGCGTTACACTACTGGAATCAAAGGTGTTCTGAACAGTGATTTTGCTTTCCACAAATTGCAATTCAATATCTCCCAAACCATTCCTATGGGAGCACTTGGAAAGTCTATTTACTCCATAACAGGAGGAAAAGTCTTTAACATATTACCCTATCCTTTACTGGAGGTTCATAAAGGCAATGAGACCGTTGTAAGTAATCCAGACGCTTTTTATTTGATGAATTTCTTTGAATTCGTCAGTGACGGGTGGGTATCTCTATTTTATGAGCACCATTTTGAAGGCTTGTTCACCAACCGGATACCACTACTAAAGAAACTAAAGGTCAGAACGTTACTGATGGGAAATATGGTATATGGAACCCTTTCAAAACGCAATAACGTTCAAATTGATGCGAATGGGAGTCCATTGCAGGTCACTGATGAAAGTGGGCAAGTTATTTCAGAATCCTTTAGCACGCTCGAATCTCGTCCGTATATCGAAACAGGTATGGGATTGGAAAATATTCTCAACTTCATTCGGCTTGACGCGGTATTTAGGCTGACGTATACCAACGAAGAATATAAACAAATCTATCCCAGAAAAATTCATGAATTTGGCTTGAAGGCATCCTTCCAATTCACTTTTTAAGACAACACTTGAGGTATTACAATGCTTTTACGCTTCTTGCACAGATCAATAAGCAAGGCCTACTTTCAATCATAATTGGCCCCTCCAATCCAGTCAGCTGAATTCCGTTATTCGTTCAAATTCATAATTGTATAATTCGTAACTTTGTAACTCACCTGAGGGAGTAGCCTCAATGAAGGCTAAAAAAGAATGAGTGACCAGATAAAACATGAGTGCGGAATTGCTTTAATCCGCCTACTTAAACCGCTCGATTTTTATCAAAAAAAATACGGGACCCCTTTCTACGGGCTCAATAAATTGTATCTCCTTATGGAGAAGCAGCACAACCGCGGACAGGACGGTGCTGGTGTTGCCAATATTAAACTCAACGTTGACGCAGGAAAGCGCTACATCAGCAGATACAGATCTATTGCCGCAAACCCCATTCAAGATATTTTTGATCGGATTCACAGCAGGTTCTCAGAACTCGCTGAAATGGATCCCGATAAATTAAAGGATACGCAATGGTTAAAGGAGAACATGGCGTTCACTGGAGAACTATTACTCGGGCACCTTCGCTATGGAACATATGGTAGAAACAGCATGGAGTTCTGTCATCCTTTCGTAAGGCAGAATAACTGGATGTCGCGTAATCTGGTGCTCGCGGGCAATTTCAACTTGACCAATGTTGATGAACTCTTCGAACAACTGGTAGAATTGGGCCAACACCCAAAACACAAATCAGATACTGTGACGATGYTGGAGAAGATTGGACATTTTCTGGATGWAGAGAACTCCCGCCTATTTAARAAGTACAARGCGGAAGGATATAACAACTTCGAAATTTCTGAGCACATCGCRGAGAATCTRAACCTCCCTGGAATACTTGAAGAATCTTGCAAAAAGTGGGATGGCGGTTATGCAATTACCGGMATGCTTGGCCATGGCGATGCATTTGTTATGCGAGACCCATCAGGWATCAGGCCTGTTTAYTATTACCATGACGATGAAGTGGTGGTGGYTACGTCAGAGCGCCCYGCCATACAAACTGCTTTCAACGCCCCTAAACATTCTATACGTGAGGTCAAGCCYGGRCATGCCTTGATMATTAAAAAGAATGGAGAGATTTCAGAACCAAAAGTGAAAGAGCCATTGGAACAAAGATCTTGCTCATTTGAGCGCATCTATTTTTCTCGAGGTACGGATCTGGATATCTATCAGGAGCGCAAGAACCTTGGAAAATCAATATGTCCCGAGGTGTTGAAATCCATTGATCATGATATTGTGAACACCGTTTTTTCATTCATCCCGAACACGGCAGAGACTGCCTATTTCGGAATGGTTGAGGGGATCAATGAGTACCTCAATGGTGTCAAAGAACGTAAAATCGCCGAGTTGAAAGATCCAAATGACCTGGAGCAGCTCAGGAAGATACTGGTCATGAAACCCAGAGTTGAAAAGATAGCGGTCAAAGATGCTAAGCTCAGAACGTTTATCACAGACGACGATTCCCGCGAAGATCTTGTCAGTCACATTTATGACATCACCTACGGTGCACTGAACAAAGGCCAAGACAATCTTGTTGTCCTCGATGACTCCATAGTAAGGGGAACCACCTTGGAGCAGAGCATTCTGAGGATTCTGGATCGACTTGAACCAAAGAAGATTATCGTGGTTTCATCTGCTCCGCAGATACGTTATCCGGATTGTTATGGAATCGACATGGCCAAATTAGGTGATTTTATTGCCTTCAGAGCTGCCATTGAGCTCCTAAAAGACACGCTCCAGGAGAATATAATCGACGATGTTTACGAAAAAGCCAAGGCCCAGTCGGGGCTTCCCAAAGAACAAATCATCAATCATGTAAAGGACATCTATCGCCCTTTCACACCCGAACAGATATCTAAAAAAATAGCTGAATTGCTAACACCCAAAGGAATGCAAGCGGAAGTCGAAATCATCTACCAGTCTCTCCAAGGATTGCACGAAGCCTGTCCCGATCACCTCGGCGACTGGTACTTTTCTGGCAACTATCCAACACCCGGAGGTAACCGCGTTGTGAACCAGGCCTACATCAACTACGTAGAAGGAAAAAATATCCGAGCGTACTAAGCTCATTGGATTTTTCCTCCCAAACTATTTTTGTACGAATTATTGATCTGGGTTCCCTCACCTTCTATCACTTCAACCAATAAAATAAAAAGAAATAATTAGGACGTTAAAGTGTTTCAAATTATCTTTGACTAACCGTTCAATCAAAAAATATGTCCCCTAAAACTGCGCAACAATTTGAAGTAATCCGGAAGGAACGCAAAGCGGCCATCATGGATGCCGCGTTGCACGTTTTTGCGGAAGATGGATACCACCTCGCATCGGTTTTTAAGATTGCCAAGAAAGCTGGTGTTTCGAAAGGGCTGATGTACAATTATTTCGAAAGCAAAGAGGACCTGTTAAAAACACTCATCTTCAATGTTATGGATGAGATCATGGATGCACTGGATGTTCAAACCAAAAAAGGTCTGGACAAAGCGGGGTTTACACATATCATTGACGCCACCTTTGACATGGTCATAAAGGACCCGCAATTTTGGAAACTCTACTTCAGTATTTCYATTCAGCCAGACGTGATGCCTATTATCATGGCTAAAATGTGGGAGAGGGCCGARCCMATAATGACTGCTTGCACTAAGTACTTTGAGGATAAMGGACATAAGGACCCSGTTACGATGATGAGGTATTACAGTGCGGTAGTTGATGGGGTRCAATTACACTACATGCTTGAYCCTGAAGGWTTTCCAATAGATAAAGTAAARAAACTTATTGTCGATCAATTCGCGTAAACAATGAAAACGTACAAACTCTTCAGTCTTTCACTCATTAGYCTCCTGATTCTCTCGGCATTTAACACGCARGAAGATGSYAAAGAAATATTGAGAAARRCARATGCCAAACTYCGGGGCACCACKGCGATAACYGAAATGAGTATTMAAATCRTWCGGCCWACWTGGAGCCGTGAAATGACCATGAAGAGYTGGTCAAAAGGCGACAAAYTGGCCATGGTACTCATCACAAGTCCGGTTAAGGAGAAGGGAATCGTWTTCCTAAAGAGAGACAAGGAGATCTGGAACTGGATGCCAAGTATCGAACGCAATGTGAAGCTGCCTCCCTCTATGATGGGCCAGTCATGGATGGGCACCGACTTTACCAATGATGATTTGGTGAAGGAATCATCCATGATCCACGATTACACCCATAAAGTTCTTGGTGACTCGACCATCGAGGACAGACCATGTTGGAAAATTGAACTGACACCAAAACCTGATGCAGCAGTGGTTTGGGGAAAGATTTATACTTGGATTGACAAAGAGGAGTATATGCAAATGCGATCCGAATTTTATGATGAAGACGACATATTAATCAGCACTATGAACGCCTCGGAAGTAAAGAAACTTGGAGGCAAACTCATACCAACTAAGTTGGTGATGGAGCCTCAAGAAGAGAAAGGAAACAAAACGATCTTGACATACAAATCAATGGAATTCGACAAGCCTATTGCAGATAGCTTCTTTACAACCCAAAACATGAAACGCGTTAGATAAGTTATGTATTTTAAACTCGCCTGGCGAAACATATGGCGAAATAAACGGCGCAGCCTAATTACCATAGGTTCTATTCTGTTTGCTGTATTCTTTGCACTCCTTATGCGCTCTTTCCAAGAGGGGATGTACGAGATGATGATCGATAGTATGGTCAGTGTAACTACAGGACATCTACAAGTTCACAAGGAAGGTTACTGGGACGATCGATCTATTGATAACACCTTGCAGATTGATGACAAAATCCTTCAAAAACTCAATTCCATTGATAATGTAAGCCGTACCTGCCCAAGGATCGACTCTTATGCGTGGCTTTCATCAGAACAGCTGGGCAGGGGTGCCTTGATCATCGGACTGAATCCTGAGGTTGATGTGATGGAGTTAAGTGACAAACTCGTTAACGGAAAAGTTATCGGTATAGAAGACCGCTCCATAATGATAGGTGAAGGGATGGCTGAATACTTCGGGTTGGGGGTCGGTGACTCGCTGGTGATGATGGGCCAGGGCTTTCATGCCCAAACGGCAGCTGCGATTTACCCCGTAAGCGGCATCCTTCATTTTGGAAACCCAAAGTTCTCCGATAATTTAGTGGTTATGCCGCTTAAATTAGCACAGGAATTTTTGTCTACTGAAAACCGCGTTTCCAGCATTCTAATTGAGCTTGACGACATCACCACATACGCAGAAGCAAAACCCAAATTGGCAACGTTAGCGTATCAAGAATCTGTTGACGTCTTGGATTATACGGAGATGATCCCTGAGGTACTTCAAGCGATACAAGCGGATCGCATAGGTGGTAAGATGTTCATCGGAATTCTGTACATCATCATCTCCTTCGGCATATTTGGGACCATCATGATGATGACCGCAGAACGCCGATATGAATATGGGGTTCTTGTTGCAATTGGGATGAACCGCTTCAAACTCTTTATGATCACGCTTCGCGAATCCGTCCTCATTGCATTGGTCGGTGTTGTGATGGGCTTTATTCTTGTATTTCCACTACTATACCGGATGAATACCGATCCAATGCCCTTTGCTCAGGATCAGATGGACGCCTTTCGAAGTTTTGGGATTGAGCCCGCCTACTACGCGGTGATCGATCTCCAGTTGTGTTTTGAGCATATGCTAATCATATTCTGTATAGCCATGGTGGTGAACATTTATCCATTGATTAAAATAATGACCCTTCGACCTGTTGAGGCCATGAGAATTTAATATGATGACGTTAATCAAAATAGCATGGCGCAATATCTGGCGGAACACGCTGAGAAGCAGCATGGTCATTTTGTCTATGGTCATAGGTATAGCGGCAGGAATCCTCTTTTTAGGAATTGCCTATGGCATCAATAACAAGAGAATGGAGGCATCTATTTACAGCCACCTTTCACATGTACAAATCCATCACGAAGAATTTGGACAACGCATGGAAACCAAATACTACATTGAGAATTTCAAAAGTATTGAAGAACAGCTAAAAAAAATTCCGGAAGTAAAAGCTTATGCACCTCGGTATGTGTTCAATGCCGGAATCAGATCTCCAAGGGCAGGGCAGGGCATCATTATCAAAGCCATTGATATTGGTGCAGACAGCCTAGTGTCCAATTTGAAAGACCTGCTTGTGGAAGGAACCTATCTGGATAAAAAACGAATTGCACCGATCATAATTGGCGAGAAGCTGGCAAAAAAATTACAAGTTAAAATCAATAAAAAGGTTACCCTAAACTACCTCAGCAATGGCGATGAAGTCGCAAACAGATTTAAAGTGGCGGGTATCTTTAGGAGTTCAGCTTTGGGCATGGAAGAGACCACTGCCTTCATGAGAAGGGACGATTTTGAGGCACAAACCGGAGTTAGCGGGCAAGCACATGAGATCGCCATCATCGCTACTTCTCTTCCCAACGTGAATATGATTAAGGAAAAAGTAGTGGCAGAAGGATCAGCCGTTGAATCTTGGACGGATTTGGCACCGGAATTAAAGTTAATGGATATGATGCTTGACAAGATGATCTTTATCATCATGGGTATTATTTTACTCGCACTGTCATTCGGAA
This sequence comes from Flavobacteriales bacterium, assembly GCA_016764395.1. Lineage (GTDB taxonomy): Bacteria > Bacteroidota > Bacteroidia > NORP154 > NORP154. Next base: position 51,338 of record JAESRW010000005.1, on the reverse strand, counting down.
TAGTTAATACCATGCTCATGGTCATCCTAGAAAGAACCAGGGAACTGGGAATGCTCATGTCGGTAGGTATGAACAAGATGAAAATATTTCAGCTGGTGCTTTTTGAAACGGTTATGCTTTCCGCAATTGGAGGTCCAATAGGTATGGTGTTATCAAGCCTCATGATGAATTATTTATATATGGAGGGTATCGATTTGTCCGTGGTCGGAGAGGGATTGAAGACTTTCGGTATAGGAAGTGTGATTTACCCCGTGCTCATGGATGGTGATTTACTCAAAATAGGGCTAATGGTCATCGGTATTGGAATCCTATCGGCCATATATCCTGCCTATAAGGCGTTGAGATTAAAACCGGCAGAAGCGGTGCGGGCAATTTGAAAAGGAATGGATGAGGGAATGAATTAATGATGAAAAGCGTATGTCAATAATAAACACACACGATCTCACCAAGATCTACAATGATAATACGGTTGAGGTCCGTGCGCTAAATGGCGTGAGCCTCAAGATTGATAAAGGAGAATTTACCGCCATTGTAGGCCCGTCAGGATCAGGTAAAACAACCTTACTCAATATTATTGGGGGCTTGGACAGTCCATCAACTGGGCAGGTGAAAATTGGTGATATCGATATCACCAGCCTGTCCGACAATCAATTAATCGACTTCAGGCTGAAAAATATAGGATTCGTGTTTCAGGCATACAACCTCATCCCGGTTCTCACAGCGAAAGAAAATGTGGAGTTCATCATGCTCATGCAAAACCGGCCCAAAGCAGAAATGGAAGAACGAGCACAATCCTTATTGAAGGCCGTTGGATTGGAAGATCAAATGCACAAACGCCCCCGGGAAATGTCTGGCGGACAACAGCAAAGAGTGGCCGTTGCAAGAGCATTGGCTTCAAAACCCAAATTTGTGCTGGCTGATGAGCCCACTGCGAATCTCGACTCAAAAACCGCCATCAATTTATTGGATATCATGGCTACTCTTAACAAAGATGAAGACATTACCTTCATTTTCTCTACGCACGATCAAAAGGTGATCGGACGCGCCAGAAGAGTAGTTACGTTGGAAGACGGTAAAATTGTAAGCGATGTACTGCAGAATTAAGAGATGCTTCCGCACCTTCTTTCTAATTATTGTTACCTCAGTAGCAACCACCCATATGGTGAGCGCTCAATCCAGCGAGGAGACAAAAACAACATTCAAAGATATCGTACAGACCCGGGGCTACCTGAAGGATCTGCAAATCGCATCTATCGCAAGTCTCGACAGCATCATTACTCAGAATCTGCTGCACTTCCGATACAACACCAAACTTTATTTAAGCGAATCGCTGACAGGCGCAATTGAATTTAGGAGCCGCCTGTTTTTTGGTGAATCCATTAAGTCCCAACCAGGGTTTGGTGATGCCCTGGAGGTTGATCAGGGATATTGGGATTTATCCAGCTCGCTCATCAATGAAGACGCGCTTGTCCTTCACACTATTCTCGACCGCGTGTGGTTGAATTGGGCCAGCGAAAAGTGGGATATTCGCGTTGGAAGACAGCGCATCAATTGGGCCGTGAATATAGTGTGGAACCCCAACGATTTATTCAACACCTACAACTTTGTGGATTTCGATTACGAAGAGCGCCCTGGAAGTGATGGTGTACGAGTTACGCGATACTTAAAGGGCCTATCATCGATAGAACTGGCAGGAAAATTCAATAAAAACCCGGACTCCTCGGTGGTTGCCGGACTCTTCAAGTTTAACAGAAAGGGCTACGACATACAGGTGCTTTCAGGAATCTATTACAAAGACCTGGCCCTGGGACTTGGATGGGCCGGCAATTTAAAAACCGCCGGGTTGAAAGGAGAAGCCACTTACTTTCATCCTCGCAGCAACGCGGGTGATACTACAGGTATTCTCAGCACTTCGATTTCTATAGATTATTCCTTAAAAAAACCCATCTATTTGATTGGCTCCATCCTGTACAACAGCGGAGGCACCACTGGCGCATTGAGCTCGTTGCAGGCATTTGGTTTGGGGCAGGACCTCAACGCCAAAACATTGATGCCAACTAAGTTTTCCTACTTATTGCAAATTAATGGAACCATTAATCCCCTACTCACCACCAATATCGCTGGCATTTATGGAGCCGGTATGGACCTTCTTTTCCTAATGCCATCCCTTACCTACGCCATCAGTGAAGCCTGGGATGCAATGCTGCTTGGCCAGGTTGCCTTTGCAGATTATCAAGGCGATTTCAACCCGCTTGGTGGCGCCGTGTTTATCCGGACCAAGTGGAGTTTCTAGCGCTTTTTATTTCTAAACGTCTAGACAACTGCCGGCCTAAATCCCAGAAAGGGCTTTGCTAACTTGATGTCCTTTTCCGGTAAATGCTTCCGGCAATTGATTCCATAATGGACCTGGGCGCCGCCCATATCCCAGTGGTGGCAATCTTATTCACAAGACCGGGAACGATCTCAGCTTTACCTCTCAGCATGCCACTGACACCAATTTTTGCCACCGCTTCTGCCGACATATAAACCCCACTGGCTTTTTCTCCTATCGCTTCCATTCCTGCACGTTCCAAAAATTCGGATTCCGTTGCCCCAGGGCAGAGACAAGAAACTTTAATCCCTTGCTCCGCTATATCAAATCGCAGCGATCGGGAGAAAGACAAAACGAATGCTTTAGTGGCCGCATAAATGCTGAAATGAGGGATGGCTAGAAATGAAGCGATACTGGCAACATTCAAAATATAAGAACGGTCTGATTTTGAAAGTAGGGGGAGGAAACTATGGGTGATCGCAACCAACGAAGTCATGTTCAAATTCATCATCTCAAGTTGTCCATCTAGTGGCAAGTCTCCGAATGCACCCCACAAGCCAAACCCGGCATTATTCACCAAAATGTCGACGTGGTATTGATTGGATTCACACCATTCCACCAGCTCATTTGCACTTGTAGCCGTTGTGAGGTCAACTGCTTTACAATGTACCTCTACATGAAAAGAATCTCGTATCTCCCTTGCTAGCGCTTCAAGCAGATCCTCCGATCTTGCAATGAGCAATAAAGGATGGTTTCGTTTGGCGAGTTCCAAGGCGATGGCTTTGCCAATACCTTTGCTGGCGCCTGTAACTAAAGCATATTTCATATACGGATTAACATTTTTTTGCGGTAACGTGAGACATGCCTCACGGTCCTTTGAAACTGTTTTCGATCTTACTACACCAATCCCCCCTCAAAGTCCGCGATACAGAGCCCAGAACAACACAACACCCCATAATAAGCACACAGCTCTCCAAAATAGTTAGTTGAAGAAAAGGCATAATTAATCCATGAATGTACTGTATTTAGTCGACAAAAGACATTCATTAACCTAATTTCAATTAGTTACATATGCAACTATCTTAATGTTGACTATCTTTGACGTAACTAAAATCAATATGCTAAATTCACCTGACATACCCTTGGGAAAACGCCTGGGACATATTGCCAAAAAGTACGTTGGCATCATGTACAAGAGCCTTAACCATTTGGACATTGGAACGAATTTTATCGTCCTTATCCTGATCAATAAGACCAATAATACGCTTACCCAGCAAGAACTGGCTGACTCATGTGGGATGGACAAGACCAATATGCTGAGAGCCATTGACCAATTGGAAGAAAAGGGTTTGGTTGAGCGCCAGCAGAAGCCAGAGGATCGACGCGCCTATGTGATTGCGCTAACGCAACAGGGCAAAAAAATTATCCCGGTAATTAGCAAGTCATTTCGAGTGCTCAACAATAAAGCTTTGGAAGGCATTTCCGAAACACAAATTAATTCCTTTTACAAGACCCTTGATATGATTGCGGAGAACATCGCCTCTCTTCCGGCAGAAGATGTGATGGTATCACTAAAAAAAACAAAAAAATAGCATCTTGAACAGATCCACAACATATTTGCTACTGGTAAGCTTCCTGCCTTTATTTACGCTAGCTCAAGATGCGAATACCACCACCTACTCTCTAAAAGAGGCGCAGGAGCAAGCTGTAAAGAACAATGTGCAAGTTAAGCTTGCTGCTCTGGACATAAATATTGCGACCAAGACCGTTCAAAGTGTTGGCGCTAACGTATATCCTCAAATTGGAGCCACCGGCTCTTTCAATCACTTTATAGATATACCAACGTCAGTAGTACCTGCAAATGCCTTTGGTTTTCCCGCCTGGTTCAACCAGTGGATCAGCGATGTAGGCGAAAGTACAGCGATCCAGCCTAACTTCCCTTCGGCTTCGGGTCAAGAATTTACGGAGCTACAATTCGGCTCCAAGTTTAACAGCACTATTGGGCTCAATGTCAATCAGCTGATATTTGATGGCTCCTATATCATCGGCCTAAAAGCTGCCAAATCATTTGTYGAGGTGCAGAGGCTAGCGCATTCCAAAACCCAGATGGAGGTTAAATCGCTGGCCACGCAAGCTTATTTCTCGGTACTGATCGCACAGGAAAATGGTGAAATTCTTTCGCGGAATTTGGCTTCTATCAAGAATACTTATACCGAAACCAAAGAACAGTTCAACACCGGATTCATCGAAAAAAGTGCATTGGATCAAATACAGCTTTTGGTTTCGAATATGGAGATCTCCCACAACACCGCTATTGAACAGCTGGAAATCTCAAAGAAAATTCTGAATTTTCAAATGGGCCTACCCCTCGAAGAGGCTGTAACTTTATCTGAAGATTTAAATTCACTTGCTGTTTTAAGCACAGCCTACTCACTTGAAGATCAATTCAACTCCGAAAATCACATTGATTACCAAATGGCCCAAACACAGATAAAGTTGATGGAGCTGAACAAGAAAAAAGAACAATTCGTTTACCTTCCCACGCTTGGAGGATTTTTTAATTATCAGCGCAACGCTTTTAGCAACGAGCTGGATTTCATAAGCGGGAAATGGTTTGCGACCACCTTTTGGGGCCTGAGTTTAAACGTTCCAATCTTCGGAGGATTTGGGCAGTCCGCTAATCTTAAAATTGCCGGCCTTCAATTGGAAAAGGCACAATTACAACAAGCTCAAATCTCCGAAGGATTAAAACTCAATGAAGCTTCAGCAAGATCTGCATACACCTCAGCGCTAAGCCTCTATATCAATCAGAAAAAGAACCTGGCTTTGGCAGAGGCTATCCGAAAAAAAACCGGGATCAAATTTAAAGAAGGCCTGGCTTCAAGTATGGAGCTGACACAGGCAGAAAATCAATTTTTCAGCACGCAAGGGGCCTATGTCCAATCTGTGTTTTCGTTGCTAAATGCTAAAACGGAATTGGAGAAAGCCTTGGGAAAATTTTAGCCTTTTAAGATGATTAATCAGATGAAACGCGCATGAAAACAGGTATATCACACAGGAGAATGACTATTGGCAAGTACCATGTGCCCCTTAAAAATCAATTATAGACACATGAAAAATATAAGTATTGTGCTATCACTACTCGTGCTTTCCGCTTGTGGAAACAGAGATAAGTACGGTGATAAAATAGCAGACTTAACCTCAGCCAAAGACTCTTTAATAAGCAAATATGAAGCGTTGGAGGAAGATGTATTAAGATTGGAAGAACAGATTTACGAAATCTCTTTCAAGAGTTGGGAGGAGAAGGTCGACTCGTTGGATGCCCTACTAACAGCAGCAAAAGATTCAATTATCCAGCAAACATTAAACAAACAATTGACGGCCCTGAAGGAGGAAATGAACAATGCCAAACAAGCCAATATTTCTCAATTCAGAAAATGGTTGAAGGCCAGAAATGATGCCTTCAATGAGAAAATGATCGAAATAGACAAGGATCTGGCTGACTTGGAAGGAAAGGTTACAAGAGTCACGCTTGTGTCCAGTCATCAGTTAGCGCCTAAAAAGTTTGAGCATTACTTCGAAACCTATGGTTCTATAGAATCTGGCCAAAACGTTGCGGTTAATTTAGAAGCTCCTGCAACGATTAACAGCATAAGAATACAGGTAGGACAAAAAGTGCACAAAGGCCAGGTTTTGGCAGTTTTAAATAACGATGTACTTCAAAACACCATCGACGAAGCACAAACCTCCTTGAAATTGCTCACAACAGTTTTTCAGAAGCAAGAGAAACTATGGAGCCAGGAAATTGGATCAGAGCTGCAATACCTCGAAGCGAAAAACCGAAAAGAAGGTATGGAACAACGTTTGGACGCACTGAAAGCACAGCGAGATATGTATGTCGTGAAGGCCCCTTTTGGTGGCATTGTGGATGAGATATTCTACAAAGAAGGAGAGATGGGAAACATGATCATCCCGCTGCTTCGCCTGGTAAATTTACAGAAGGTATATCTGGTTGCCGATGTTTCTGAAGAGTACCTGGCCACGGTGGTCCCTGGTGTTTCGGTTAAAGCAGAATTCCCAACTTCGGATAATGAATATGTAGCTAAGATTAGTCGCTCCGGCGCATCTATTAAAGCGAATAATAGAACCTTCAAAATTTACATTGACCTCAACAATGATGATGGAGCATTGAAGCCTAACCTGTTAGGTGTACTCCGCATCAAGGATTTTGAGCAAGACTCGGCAACAGTCGTACCTACAAGCGCTATTCAACAGGATGCACTTGGACGAGAGTTTGTTTACGTGTTGGAGCAAAAAGGCGAACACCTCCTTGCCAAAAAGACGCCGGTTAAAACGGGCTTGTCCTACGGTAATGAAACCTTAATTGTGGAGGGATTACATGGCATGGAAGAGATCGTTCTGAAAGGGGCAAGAAATATTAAAGATGGGCAGGAAGTAAGAACTAAATCTAGTTAAACGATTGACAAAACGCGCTCAAATCATAAGTCCATTAATGCTAAAATTCTTTCCGCTGATCATGCCTAGCACCACTTGCACATATTCACGAGCAACTACAAAAATGACCTAATTCCCAACTCGTTAAGATGGCAATGGAAGAGCATAAAAGAGAGAACACCAGGGAATTTGGCTTGTCAAGCCTTTCGGTTAACAACCGCAATACGGTCTTTGTAATTACTATTATCATCATTTTAGCTGGCATCGCGGCCTATCAAGCCATGCCTAAAGCCGCATTCCCTGATCTGGTAATGCCCACCATTTATGTGGTCACTCCATATCCGGGAAATTCACCGGCAGATATTGAGAAACTAATTACACGGCCGCTTGAAAAAGAGATCAACACCATTTCAGGAGTAGACAAGATCAACTCGACCTGTATTCAAGGTTTATCTACCATTGTGGTAGAATTTGACTTTGAAATGGACCCCTCTAAAGCGCTGCTGAAGGTCAAGGATGCCGTTGACAGGGCAAAAAGCAATGGAGACATCCCCTCGGACCTCCCTGCAGATCCAAATATTTTTGAGGTAGATTTTGCGGCAATGCCTATCATGAACATCAACCTGTCGGGGGACTTCTCCATTGAACAGCTGAAAAAATTCGGGGAGTATCTGGAAGACAAGATTGAACCCATCTCTGACATCTCTAAAGTAGAAATTAGAGGAGTACAGGAGAAAGAGGTCAAGATAGATGTGAACGTGCACAAAATGGAAGCGGTAGAATTGAGTTTTCAGGATGTAGAAAACGCTATTGCCTTCGAAAACATCAGCATTTCTGGAGGAGACATCCTGGTAGATGAGCTCAACCGCACCGTACGGGTATCAGGAGAATTTACCTCTGTCGACGAGATCAGGAATGTCATCGTAAAGCGTGAGAATTTCGACATCGTTTATTTGAGAGACATTGCCGAGGTCACCTTTGATTTTGAGCGGCGCCAGAGTTATGCCAGGGAGTTTCAAAAGCCGGTGGTGATGTTGGATGTGATCAAGCGGGCTGGGGCCAACCTGATTCTTACCTCCAAAAAGATCAACAAAATAATTGAAGAAGCCAGAGAATCAGAATTCCCCGAAAACCTGGAAATTTCGATTACAAATGACCAAAGCGACATGACCAGGGATCAGGTGAGCAACCTGGAAAACAGCATCATCTCCGGTGTAATTCTGGTTGTTCTTGTACTGTTGTTCTTCCTTGGCTTGAGGAATGCCATATTCGTAGGAACGGCTATTCCACTCTCGATGTTCATGGCATTCATGATATTGGATGCACTAGGGGTTACCCTCAATATCATGGTATTGTTCTCTCTAATTCTGGCCCTTGGCATGTTGGTAGACAACGGAATTGTTGTTGTAGAGAACATTTATCGATTAATGGACGAAGGCATGCCCCCCATTGAAGCGGCCAAGAAGGGCGTAGGAGAGGTTGCACTACCGATTATTAGCTCAACAGCAACAACGCTAGCCGCATTTATCTCTCTTGCTTTCTGGCCCGGTATGATGGGTGAGTTTATGAAATGGCTTCCCATCACTTTGATGATTGTTCTTGGCTCCTCACTTTTCGTAGCGCTTATCATTAACCCGGTTTTGACCGCGGTATGGATGCGGCCCGGCACTGAAAATCTTAAAGCGTCCAAAACAGCAAGAAATTCACTAATAATACTGGGTGTGTCTGCTATATTTTACCTGACAGAGGTGTATGTCATAGCCAATCTACTACTCACACTTTCGTTGGTCATGCTCTTGAATGCTTACATTCTCAACCCTGCCGCAGGATTTTTCCAAACTAGAATAATTCCGGGTCTAGATAGACGCTACCAATCCATACTAAACTACGTTTTATCTGGAAGAAAGCCGATGGCATTTTTTATGGGCACCATAGGCTTATTGGCCTTTTCATGCTTATTACTCATAGCATTTACGCCAAAAATTGAATTCTTTCCTGTGAACGAGCCTAAATATGTGAATGTGTTCATCCAAAAGGCCATTGGTACTGATATAGAATCCACGAATGAAACCACCAAGAAAATAGAAGCGGCCATTTCTGCCTTGCTTACCCAGTACAATGACACCACCTACGTACACGGAGAAAGAAAGGTCAACAACTTTCTGGTGAGCTCGTTAATTGCACAGGTAGGGGAAGGGACCAGCGACCCATCGCAGGGAGCATCTTTTGGGAATACTCCACATATGGGTAGAGTGCAAGTTTCTTTTGTGGAGTTTATACACAGACGAGGTGTCAGCACCCAGAAAGTCCTTGAAGAAATTCGTGAAGCGGTTCGCTATAAATATCCGGGTGTCCAGATTACCGCCGACAAGGATCAATCTGGCCCACCTCAGGGAAAGGCGATTAATATTGAAATAATTGGCGACCACTATGACTCCTTAATCGTTGTTGCTGAACGGATGAAATCGTTTATTAACGATAAGCGTATCCCGGGGATTGAAGAACTAAAGCTCGACGTAGAAATGGGAAAGCCGGAGCTCATCATTGAAATTGACCGTCCCAAAGCAAGGAGGCTTAGCTTATCAAGCGGCCAGATTGGTTCATCGATCCGTACGGCTGTCTTTGGCAAAGAGGTATCCAAATACAAGGAGGGGGAAGATGACTACCCGATCATGATTCGCTTTGATGAGAGTTTTAGGAACAATATTGAGACTTTAATGAACCAAAGAATCACTTTCCGGAATCAGGCATCTGGCAAAATTAGCCAGGTCCCCATTTCAGCAGTGGCCACTGCGCGAAAAATAACCACATACAGCGCGGTTAAGCGTAAAAACTTAAGGCGGGTGGTAACCATTGACTCCAATGTAGAAGTGGGCCACAATCCTACGGAAACCGTTGACAACATTAAAATCGCACTGAAAGATTTTCAACTGCCCGCTGAATACGAGTACAAATTTACCGGGCAGCAGGAAGACCAGGCTAAAGAAATGGCTTTTCTTAGCAAAGCATTGATGATTGCAGTATTCTTGATATTTCTGATTATGGTTTCCCAATTCAATTCAGCAAGCACGCCTTTTATCATCATCACGTCGGTAGTATTCAGCTTGATCGGAGTACTCCTGGGATTGGTCATCTTTCAAATGGACTTCATCATCATTATGACCATGATCGGTATCATTTCCCTGGCGGGCGTGGTGGTAAACAATGCTATCGTCCTGCTGGATTACACCAATCTACTCATGTCGCGCCGCCGAATGGAGATCGCAATGGAATCAGAAGACGATCCGGATGAAATCGTGTTAAGCATGGATGACATTAGAGCCTGTATCATCGAAGGCGGGAAAACACGTTTGAGGCCGGTTTTACTTACTGCGATCACCACAATTTTAGGCCTCTTGCCACTCGCGATTGGGTTGAACATCAACTTTTTCACCCTGTTTTCAGAATTCGACCCTCAGTTTTTCGTTGGCGGTGATAATGTGATGTTCTGGGGGCCAATTGCCTGGACAGTTATTTTTGGGTTAACATTCGCGACCTTTCTGACCTTGGTCATCGTACCTGTGATGTATTACATGGTCAATGCTGTGCAACTTCGGCTCAACGGCTCAAGGGCAATTGCACCTACGGATTAATACTGATCCCTGCTTATTTTACCGTGCAAAAAATTACTCTGATAGATTATTAATATTAATCTATATTTGCAGCCGAATATTAGATCAATTTATATTCCCTGAGTATCAGGATAGTAAAATCTCTCTAAAAACAATTTAATTAATAACCCATAATAAGCATTATCATGAAAAAAATATTCACAATGTTAATGGTTGCCAGCATCTTCAGTTTGGTTGCCTGTGGACCAACTGCTGAGGAAAATGGCGCCAAGGAATCAGATGCTACTACTAAAGTAGATGAAGCAACACCGGTGAGTGAAGAGACTGCGGAAGAGCCGGCATCAGAAGCAACAGGAGAAGAGTTAGCGGATCACGTTTGTAATGACAACTGTACTGCTGACGCTTGCAGCTTTACCCATGGTGAAAAAGGCCACACTTGTGACGATTCATGCCATGGAGATAGTGAAGGACACGATCACGATCACGACCATGAAGGTGAAGAAGGACACTCTGAGGAAGGGTAGTTCTACTTCAAACGAAATAAAATCAGGGATTCGGTGGTACCGGGTCCCTTTTTTTATTCAGTAATTTCTGCTATTGTAGAAGCGCCTTGTTCATTAAGGACTTCGATCGCCTTGCGCACATCATGATCATACTTGTGGAGTATGGGCAGCATTCCTTTATTGCTCCAAAGATTATCGGCCACATAGGCCTTTAACCACATCTCTATCCGCTGTCTGGATGTTTCAAAGCCCGCTTGATCAAACGCTACATCATTGGCGTCCGCGAACGCGATAAACTCCTTCATGACATCCTCAGAATCCATTAAATGCCGATCCAGAATCCGGTAATCCTCATAGCTTAAGAGATCATGTCTGTGACGATCAGTATAATCAAATGCAAAACGACTTAGCAACCTATGATTCATTAACGCGTCAAGGTAGGCTGATGCTCCCAAAGTATCCACTTCAACCACTATATCAGGCATAATTCCCCCACCTCCATACACCACTTTGCCAAGAGGTGTCGTATATCTCAAAGAGTCTGCGAAAAGTGAGCTGTCTACAACACCGGATTCTTCGTTGTCTCGTTGATACATTTGGTAATAATATTCTGCAAGCCCCTGATCATAGGGCCGCTGGATACACCGTCCAGTTGGCGTATAATAACGGGCAATTGTTAATCTGATGGCCGACCCATCTGGAAATGGATATTGCCGCTGTACCAAACCCTTTCCAAAAGATCTTCTCCCGATGATTGTACCCCGGTCATTGTCTTGCAAGGCACCGGCAACAATTTCACTGGCCGAAGCAGAATTTCTATCAATCAGCACCACTAAACGGCCTTCCTCGAAGCCGCCAATTTCCGTAGCAAAGTACGGATGCTTCGGCTGGGACTTGCCCTCTGTATAGACAATTAAACGACGATCGGGTAAAAATTCATCTGCCAAACTCGTTGAAGCGCTTAAATAGCCGCCAGGATTACTTCTGAGGTCAATAATCATTCCCTCAAGCTTGCTCGCGGGTAACGACTTAAAAGCCGTCAAATACTCTTCATATGTTTTGGCTGAAAAGCGATTGATCTTAATATAACCTATGTTTGGGGTGATCATATAGGCAATCACTACGCTTCGGATAGGAATTGATCCCCTCGTTATTTCATAGTCTATCAGGGAGGTCGTACCCCGACGATGAATACTGATGTCTACCCGAGTTCCCCGCCCCCCGCGCAGGACATTCACCACTTCTTTGTTCACAATACCGACCCCAGCCACCGAATGTCCGTCAATTTTAATGATTCGGTCACCCGCTTCTATTCCCAGAGCCCTGGAAGGTCCGCCCTCCATAGCGTTCAATACCACTACAGTATCACTGATGATACGAAACTCTATTCCAATGCCTTCAAAATTTCCCTCTAAAGGCTCATTAATCGCAGACAAATTTCTGGGAGGGATATAGGCAGAATGCGGATCAAGCTCTTTTAGGACTGCCGAGAGAGAGCCGTCAATCAGCTCATCACGATCAACAGAATCAACGTATTCTTCCAGTACATAGTTTAGAATATCGTTGAGCTTGTTGAATTTGGAAAAGCCAAGTCCAAATACCTTTGAATTAACTGAAGACACATTGTACCTGGATCCAATAAATATTCCAGCAGCAATAGCCAATGCTAAAACTAGCGGTAAATAGATATAGATTTTATAATCTTTCACCCAATTGTCTACACTTGAAGGTCAGTCGCAGGTTGTATAAACTTGATCACTTCAACCCCAAACTTAGTTAAGAAATCTACGCCTTCGTCTGCTCCTATCCCCTTGTATTTAGCATAGGAATTCAGGTAGTACACCTTTTTTATTCCTGTCGTATAAATCATTCTTGCGCAAGGAAGGCATGGTGACAAGGTGACATATACGGTGGCACCTTGGAGATCCACTTTATTTTTTGCTGCGTATAAGATTGCATTTTCTTCAGCATGTACTGCTAGCGAGCAACTCCCCTTGCTGCTTCTAGGACAGCCGTCCTCTGGCCACTCGTGATCACAATTGTGAGTTCCCGCAGGAGGCCCGTTGTAGCCAAGAGAAACTATCCGAGTTTCTTTCGCTATTACAGCGCCTACTTTTAGTTTAACACAATGTGAGCGTTTGGACAAACTACCGGCCAGCTCCATGTAGATATCGTCAAAGCTTGGAATATCCCCTTTCATATGTCCCCGATTGATTTCTTGGCGGTCACTTTGCACGCTCCACTGGTCCTTCTCCTGCGTGTCATGCCAGTGATCTTCCTCGTTTCATCTATTTCATCTGATTCCCAAAAAGGCTCTCGAAGAGAAAGAGTCCTTGGTCCCTTCTTCCTAAAACGTCGTCAAAAGGTTCCTTTGTCTTAACCTGAAATGTTGGTGATTTATTATGTTTCAGAGGGAAAAATCATCTGCCAAAAGGATAAAATCACGCATCCTCCTACTGAGCCCCGGTTCTATCAAAACTGAATTCAATTTCAGCAATTCAAATGTACACTGGCGCCTGTATACATTTATTATTGTGCCGAAGGAGGGAATCGAACCCTCACTCCCGAAAGAACACGATTTTGAGTCGTGCGCGTCTACCAATTCCGCCACTTCGGCTTACGCTTGCGAAATTATTGAATATTTAATCTTCCCAAAAGAGAAAAGCGATTATTAACAAGTTTCTAAAGTTGACAAGAAAATACTAACTTCGCGTCCTGTTAAAATGGGAACTAAGCTTCGGCTTTATTAATTCTAATAAAAACAGATTATATGTCTGCAGGAATGAAATTTTTCGCTGGCTCTGCTTCTCGGGAGTTAGCCGCTAGTATCGCCGGAGCCTACGGAAAGGAACTAGGAAGTCTTGAACTCGCAAAGTTTAGCGACGGTGAATTTCAACCAAGAATCACTGAAACTGTTAGAGGACAGCACGTCTTCATCATTCAATCTACTTTCCCCCCCACTGACAATTTATTTGAACTTCTATTGCTGGTGGACGCCTGTAAGCGTGCTTCTGCTGAACAAATCACTGTAGTGATTCCTTACTTTGGCTTTGCGCGTCAGGATCGCAAAGACAATCCACGAGTGGCTATTGGGGCAAAATTAATTGCTAATTTACTGGAGGCCTCTGGCATTTCTCGCATCATGACCATGGATCTTCATTCGGATCAAATTCAGGGATTCTTCGATGTTCCGGTTGACCACCTCTTTGCATCTGCGATCTTTATGCCGTATCTGCAACAGCTGAAAGTTGACAATCTTACCATGGCTTCGCCTGACACCGGTGGAACCAGGAGGGCAAATGCCTATGCAAAACACCTTGATTCTGACCTGGTAATCTGCTATAAGCAGCGGAAAAAGGCCAATGTAATCGAAAGCATAAGTGTCATAGGAGAAGTAAAAGGAAAAGACGTAGTACTAGTTGACGACATTATCGACACAGCCGGAACTTTAACCAAAGCTGCGGAAATGATGATGGATCAAGGGGCCAGTTCGGTAAGAGCCATTTGCACACACGCTGTTCTTTCAGGACCAGCTTATGAGAGAATTGAAAACTCCATGTTAACCGAGCTCGTGGTCACTGATACGATTCCTCAAAAGCAGGCATGCGAGAAGATTACGGTATTGTCAACCGGAAAATTATTTGGTGAGGTAATTAGCAAAGTGCACAACTTTGAATCTATTAGCTCGCATTTTATCTTTTAATACAATATTGATTAAAACTACAACACAATGAAGATTATAGAAATTGCTGGTGAACCCAGAGAACAAAGGGGGAAAAAATACGCCAAGCTGCTTAGAAGAAAAGGAATGGTTCCATGTATCCTATATGGTGGCAAAGAACAAACGCATTTCAGCTCTGACAAAAGAAGTTTCAAGAGTTTAATATTCACTCCTGACTTTCATGGCGTGAAGCTTACCGTTGGTGGGCAACAATTCAATGCCGTGCTGAGAGAAGTTCAGTATCATCCGGTTACAGACGAAATTTTGCACGTAGATTTTATGGAACTTTTTGACGACAAGAAGGTAGCCGTTCGAATTCCGGTAAAACTTGTTGGACAGAGCCCTGGTGTTGGTGAAGGTGGGCAACTAATCCAAAAAACACGAAAGTTGGTAGTGAAAGCGCTACCTGCAGATTTTCCAGACTTCATTGAAATCAAGTTGGACGATTTGATGGTCAATCAATCTATCCAAGTTGCGAACCTGGACCTACCCGGACTCGAATTTCTTGATGGTGGCAATGTTGTAATCGTAAGGGTTAAAGCGCCTAAATCAGCAGCAGAAGCCGAGGCAGAACTTGAAGCCGAAGGTGCTGCAGGAGCAGCTGAAGCTGCACAAGCGGCTGAAGGCGAAGATGGAGCTGAAGCCGAAGGAGACGAGAAGAAAGAAGGAGGAGAATAAGCGTTCTTAACAATTGAAAATGAGCAGCTATTTCGGGAAACCGAGATGGCTGCTTTTCTTTTTATAGTTTTGTCTTGTCTTTTCCGCATTCCGGATAAGGCGGAAGGATCAGGCTTACGAGGAACACGGATTGCTCTAATAAATTTTGGGAGGATGCACAAATCAGCTTTATGTATCTGAAAGATCGAGAGGATTCGTGTGTAATGAGGGAAAAGGATTGTTGGTACAGCCTAAGTAATAATACGTAGATCAGCCATGCTGCTTGGTGATAACGCCCTGTGTAAACCTGGTGATATATAAATCTGTGATTGGTAAATTGTGAGTTGTCTTGTTATCGGTTTGGGAAATATAGGTGTGGATTATGAACATACGCGCCACAATATTGGGTTTGATGTATTGGAGGCGCTAGCCGCCGAATTCTCATCTGACAACACTTTTGAATCAGCGCGGCATGGCGAAATCTTCAAATTGAGAACCAAGGGCCGATCGGTGTTGCTGCTAAAACCCTCTACCTATGTAAATCTCAGCGGTAAGGCCGTCAGCTATTGGATGCAGAAAGAGAAAATAAAACTCGAAAACGTATTGGTAGTTACCGATGACCTTGCCTTGCCATTTGGCACACTGCGCTTACGCGCAAAAGGGAATGATGGTGGCCACAATGGGTTGAAGAATATCAATGAAGTTTTAGGGACCAACAAATACGCTCGCTTACGATTTGGCATCAGCGGTGACTTTCAACCCGGGCAGCAAGTTGATTTCGTCTTGGGCAAATGGTCCRRACARGAACAGGAGACCCTGGAAGAAAGAATCGAAATGGCGGGAAAAATAATCCTGTCTTTTTGCACGGCTGGAGTAAATCGGACGATGTCCGACTTCAACAATAGATAGCTGATCTGCTGGTGACTCATATAATTTATTAGATTTGTTAGTAAATGAAACCGCTAACAACAATAGGATATGAGAACTTTTGGCAACTTATTTACGCTAACCTTAATTGTCGCAACACTTCTTTCCGCCACGCTGGTTCAGGCGCAAGGCATTAGGATTATCTCCGTTGATCCACTTACCGACGAGATTTCAATAACGAATTATGGTGGAACAACTGTGGATATTTCTTCCTATCGGTTTTGCTCCCTGTTCGCATATACCAACCTTGGCATCAGTGCTGCCACCACGCTTATTTCAGGTACGTACAACCTGCCCCCCGGTGATACGGTTGTTATGACGGGCTTTGCTCTTAACAATATAGGAGCAGATTTGGGGCTTTATTTACCAACTGGATCTTTTGCGAGTGCTTCCGTGATGGTTGACTTCACCCAGTGGGGAAGTGGTGGAAATGGTAGGGAGTCTGTTGCAGTGGCTAAAGGAATCTGGAACACCGGTGGTTTTGTATCAGGCACCCCACCTTTTGTTTATACTGGTGATGGCGTTCAAAATGGGGTGGGCTTTTGGTCAATGGTGTTGACCGTATATATCAATGAGATTCATTATGACAATTCAGGTTCTGACGTTGGTGAAGGCGTAGAGATCGCGGGCCCAGCAGGGACCGACCTGGCATGCTGGTCACTGCTATTTTATAACGGGTCAGATAGTTTAGAAGACCCCGCTTTGGCCCTTTCTGGGATTATTCCTGATTTGGGCTGTGGCTTCGGCACCATTTGGTTTCCAAAATCAGGAATCCAAAATGGCCCTGCTGATATCATCGGCCTGAACAATACGTGCAACAGTGTTGTCGAGCAATTCTTAAGTTATGAGGGTGTCATCATGGCCAATGATGGGCCTGCTATTGGAATGACCTCTATAGATATTGGCGTATCAGAACCCACCTCAACACCAGTAGGCGAATCGCTTCAGTTGATTGGTACCGGTACACAATACAGCGATTTCACCTGGTCAGGCCCAATCTCAGCGACTCCTAACCAATTTAATGGAGGACAGATATTCTGTCCTGGTGATACCACCATCGCATTTGTAGGATCATCGGCAAGCGTGAAGGAGGATACGGGAACTTTTACGATTGAATTAGCTATAATGAACACTAGTCCAACCACCGCCTTTACGGTAGACGTTGTGTATTCTACCGGGTCAGCTACCATCACATCTGACTTTACATTCACCACACAAACAATTACGTTTCCGGCAAACGACTCCACCAACAAAACGGCTACGATCACCATAATTGATGATGCAATTCCTGAAAATAGTGAGAATATTGTGCTTGTACTACAAAATCCAAGCGCAGGAATAACCTTAGGCAGTGACTCTATTTTTACCATCACTATCAAAGGCAACGATATTGTGATCCCTTCCTGTTCCGATCTCTTCTTCTCCGAGTATGTTGAAGGATCATCGAACAACAAGGCCTTAGAAATATTTAACCCAAGGGCAGACACCGTAAATCTTGCAGATTACCTGTTTCTCAGGAGAAATGGAGGGTCTACAACGGTCAACTCCTTTGTCTTTTCCGGGATGTTAGCGCCTAATGATGTATTTGTAGTGGTAAATTCTGGAGCAGATTCATTGAATCTTTTGATTCTTGGYGACACAGCCAGYACCTTAACCTTCTTCAACGGCGATGATGCCCTGGCCATTGTCAACTCCTTATCTGGAGATACAATTGACAAATTTGGTGAATGGGGAGTTGATCCCGGCATCAACTGGCCCGTAGATACTGGAGCTACCAGTGAATTCACATTGGTGCGAAAGGCGTCAATTCAGCAAGGAAACCTATACTGGGATACTGGCGCGGGTGAATGGGATGTATTTGCTCAGAATGACTTTTCACATATTGGATCACATACTATGATATCTTGTGCTGGAGCTGCTGCTGCTGCCAATTTMTCCAGTGACTCTACAACTTGCTTAACAAGCAGCATCTGCTTTACAGATCTTTCTACTACTGGACAAGGTGCTATTATTTCTTGGGGCTGGGATTTCGGTGATGGAGCTGGAACCTCCACCTCTCAAAACCCCTGCTATACCTACAGCGCGCTTGGCACATATACCGTAACTCTAATTGTGYCAGATGACAGTTCCAATGTGRATACCACAACGGCAACTATTACTGTGACTGCTCCTGCAACGGTAAATGCTGGAATAGATCAGGTAGTGTGTGCAAATATTACAACATGTATCCAGCTTTCTGGATCGGTAACTGGTGTGTCCACTACAGGTGTATGGACCACGCTTGGAAGTGGAACTTTCTCGCCTAGTGACTCTGATCTATCGGCTTGCTACACWCCCAGCGCTGCAGATACCGCTTCTGGTAATGTATGCCTCATTCTGACCTCGACAAACAACGGCACTTGCACTGCAGTGACGGATACGGTGTGTCTCTCCTTTACACCCCAACCGACACTCACCGCATCAAGCAGCACAATAGACTCCAGTAGTTGTGGAAATATTGATGGCAATATTACAGGCATCGTTGCAGCTGGGACAGCCCCATTGGTTTTCGATTGGGTTGACGCCTCATCTGTATCTGTCGGAACTGCTTTAGATCTGCTCTTGGTAGGATCTGGCTGTTACACATTAACATTAACCGATGGTAATGGATGCGCAGTTAGTTCAGGGCCACATTGTGTGTTGGACTCAGGTGCACCGGGAGTACCTACTGCTGCAGGTGGTGCGACATATTGTGCCGGAGATGCCATTGCTGACTTAACTGCAACTGGAGGTGGAGGAACATTGTTCTGGTTCTCTGACGCAGCATTAACGGATACACTGGGATCAGGCAGCCCATTTAACACGGGAGCCACTACAACAGATAGCTTTTACGTCGCTGAGCTTGGTGCCTGTCTTGGGCCAGCTTCGCAGGTGATTATAACTGTCAATATGGCTCCAACTRCCAATGCCGGTGCAGACATGACTGTTTGTAATGCAGATACGGTAAGCTTGGCTGGATCCATTGGCGGATCTGCCAGTTCTTCAACATGGACAACAACCGGGGACGGACTATTTGACAACAGCACGTTATTGAATGCTTCCTATACTTCAGGAACCAATGATGTTGCAGGAGGAATGGTAGTTTTGATCCTGACATCAGATGATCCTGCAGGGCCTTGCCCTTCAGCAGTTGACTCAATAACGGTAACAATAGATCAACTTGCAACGGCTAGCGCAGGTGCAGATGCCACAGTTTGCTCTGGTGAAGCCCTTACCTTGTCNGGTATGATTGGCGGAAGTGCCAGTAGCTCTACCTGGACTAGCTCAGGAGATGGCACATTTGACGACGCCACGCAACTAACCGCTGTATATACACCAGGTTCAGCAGACGCAACTTCTGGCTCAGTAACTTTAACCTTGACCTCGGATGACCCTGCAGGTTCCTGTTTCGCGGCTTCGGATGACATGGTTTTAGCCGTTGCTACAAAGCCCGTCGCTGGATTCACTTCGCTTGAGGCATTATTAAGTGTTGACTTCGCAGATGCAAGTACCATTTCTTCTGGAAGCATTACTTTTTGGAATTGGGATTTTGGGGATGGCAATTCTTCAGGTTCCCAGAATCCGTCCAATACCTATGCAGCCGAAGGTGCTTATTATGTATGCTTGACGGTCGTTTCATCTGATGGATGCTCCGATACGCTTTGCGATTCAGTTGCGGTACTTAGCGTGGGCATAACTGAGTTGGATTTAAGTCGCTTTGTTGAAGTTTACCCAAATCCTTCAGCGGATGGGATGGTCAACGTAAAAGTGGCTTCAGGAGATTTCAGAGACGCCAACTTGCAGGTCTTGGATCCTTATGGAAAACTGATTGCTCAACGTACGCTTTCGAATAAAGGAGTGGAGACCCTGGATCTCTCCAGCCAAGCAGCCGGGATATATTTTATCCATATTGTGTCTGAACAAGGCACGGTGACCAAGAGAATTACCCTTTTCTAAAACAGAGGATATCTATTGATAGAGGGGCAATGTCGTGACACCGACATTTGCCCCTCTCCTATTTGGCCCATTTCCCTTTATTGGAGTTTTTTTCTATCTTAGGGGCTCTTAAAACGAAAATAATTGCGCCTCAAGGATAGAAAACCATATTTAAACCAAGCAATATTATGAAGTCACCGAATATTATTTTCCCAACGCTTATCTTACTCCTCTCTTCAATGCTAATCCTTAATGGGTCCGAATACATGTCGGCCACTGCCAGTGACGGTATCCATGAAAGAAACAGCTATTTCACCATGTCACCTCGAGTGACCGAAGATGACTATAAAGCGAAAACAGTTATCCTGAAAATCAATCAGGAGCTGCGGCCATATTGCGGCAGTGACCACATCAGTATTGCTCCCTTACAGCAACTTCTCAATTCTATCAGTGCGAATGGCGTTAAGCGCATGTTTCCTCAAGCTGAAAAGCCTGTAAGAGAATTGAATAAATACGGCATGAAGTACGCTGACTTAACCTTAATTTACGAGTTTAAGTACAGTGGCGACATGGATTTGGTGAAGGTGATCAATAAGATCTATGCCCTCGATATTGTAGAATACGTACAACCTTACTATACACACAAACTATTTTACAATCCCAATGATCCACAAATAGGGAATCAATATCATATTAACAAAGTTAAGGCTCCTCAGGCGTGGGATATTCAGAAAGGCAATCCAAACATCACTGTTGCCGTTGTTGACTCAGGATCTGACGTGGACCACGATGAGTTCCTTCCACAATTTGCATTTAACACAGCAGAAATACTAGATGGCACTGATACCGATGGTGATGGATTCATCGACAACAATCTTGGTTGGGACTTCGTTGGCGACGATAACAATACCCAAATGGCAGGAAGTAATCACGGTGTCCATGTTGCAGGATGCGCAGTTGCGTCAACCGACAACGGTATAGGAGTAGCAGCAACAGGCTTCGGCTGTTCATATCTTCCCGTTAAAGCAGGTGACGGACAAACCATCGACTTTGGCTACGTTGGCATTACTTACGCCGCGGATCACGGAGCCAGCGTAATCAACTGTTCATGGGGAGGCGCCGGTGGCGGCCAACTTGGACAGGATGTGATTGACTATGCAACTCTAAATAAGGATGCATTGGTAGTGGCTGCTGCTGGTAACGACGGCGTAGAAACTGTGTTCTTCCCAGCTGGTTACAACTTCGTTCTTAACGTTGCTTCTACAAACTCCAGTGATGCAAAGTCTTCTTTTTCAAACTTTGGATTTACCATTGACGTATGTGCACCAGGAAGTAGCATCTTTGCAACGGACAACAACAGTGGCTACACGACGATGAGTGGAACCTCCATGGCATCACCGGTTGCAGCAGGATGCGCAGCACTCGTAAGGTCTGAGTTTGGCTTCTTAGATGCATTACAAGCTGCCGAACAGCTTAAAGTGACCTGCGATAACATTTACCCACTTAACCCCCCTGTTTATCTAGACAAGCTTGGAGCAGGAAGAGTGAACTTATTCGCTGCCGTTAGTGGAATTACACAACCATCTGTCTCCATGATCGAAAGGAATGTATCTGATGGAGGTGATGAGGCCTTTGTGGTTGGCGATACACTTACCATTGATGGGATTTTTACCAATTTCTTAGCTCCCACCGGATCTGTAACCGCTACGCTTACGTCACAGTCTGCAAACGTTCAGGTTGTTGACGGGTCCACATTATTAGGAGCTATCGGAGCATTTGGTGGTTCTGCCGATAACGTTGCCGATCCTTTCAAAGTAGTAATTCTTCCAGGAGCATCCTTCAATGAAAAAGTAACTTTTGAAATATTCTTAACAGACGGGTCATACTCARCTTCCATGTTCTTCGAGGTGATTGTAAATGTAGATTTCATCAATATAACAATCAATGATGTAGCAACGTCGATTACCAGTAAGAGCCTAATTGGTTTCAATGATTTCAGCACTCAAAATGAAGGCCTTGGATTCATTTACCCTTTTTCAATACAAGGAACTGGAGAAAACGTCCTTTTTGATTGTGGATTTATGGTYGGTATACCTAACAATGTATCTGACAACGTTCGATCTACTGGTGGGGGAACAGATGAGGATTTCATTTCTGTCAATAATGTACAAAGATTACCCGTCCCAGTGTTTTCCGAGTTTGACGTTGAAGGAGACTTCAACGATGCGAACAGTCTAACACCCTTGGGGATCGACGTGGCACAAAAGGCGTTTGCCTGGAGTGATCTGGGGCACCGGAATTATGTAATTGCAGAATACACGATTAAGAACAATTCAGGAGCTACCATGAACGGCCTTTATGCTGGTTTGTTTGCGGATTGGGATATTAATGATTTTGCACAGAATAAAGCAAGCACGGATATCCAGCGCCAACTTGGATATATTTGGGATACTCAAACAGCCGGTGTATATGCAGGAATGCAGGTCGTATCTACTGCAGGGCCATTTATTCATAATGCCATGTTTAACAACTCAGCTGATGATCCAGGAGGATCTGGAGTGTACCCAAATAACAGTTATGAGACGGCGGACAAATATGCTTCTCTTAGCACCATGGACACTGATGCTGGAAATGGAGTTGGTAATGACGTGAGCAATGTGGTTTCAACGGGCCCTTTCACCCTGGCACCGGGAGAAACTGTGACCGTCGCGTTTGCACTAATGGCTGGAGATGACCTGGCTGATTTACAAGTAGCAGCAGACTCAGCTTTTATTAAATACAATGGAATTCCAATTCCGTGTTCGAACTTAAGCGCAACGATTTCTACCACTGACGATGATGGATCCACTAATGGAACAGCAACAGCGATGGGAACGGGAGGACCTGCTCCGTTTAGTTACGCTTGGAATACTTCACCCGTTCAAAATACTGAGACCGCGACAGGTTTAGCCATGGGCGTCACTTATACGGTTACCATTACCGACGCAGGTGGATGTTCTACAACGATTGATGTTACTGTAGGAGGTCCTAATGGCATTGGACAAGCGGATGCTGCGTTTGTGACCAGCATTTATCCAAATCCAAATGAGGGGGTTGTAACTGTAGTATTTGGCGACCACGCTCGTAACAGTTCATACGAACTTTCGCTAAGGAATCTAATTGGCCAGGAAGTTTTGGTTGAGCAGGTGCGGCTCAATGGAGAAGACAAAATAGTATTGAATCTGAATACCTTGAATAAAGGTGTTTACTTCCTCTCCGTTAAAGAAGGGAGCTCCAAGCAAACCTTTAAGATTCTGATACAGTAGGAAAAATAAAATTTAGAAACTTGGTAAGTCCTTTTCAAAAAAAGGGACTTACTGTTTTTGGATATCGATAAGGGTCACTATTTGACCCGACATGCAGATGCCGGCAGCGCCTTTCTTGACCTGATACTTAATCCAGACGGACATATCATTCACGCTAAACTCCTGGGTTAGGGCTGGGGTTGGCTGCAGCTTTTTGCCATTGGCTAATTGAAGCATAAATCCACAGCCGTCCAGCTCACGCATATCGACCACAGTAACGGCCACGAAGTTTTCCCTGGCATAATCCTGCACCAACGTGTTTTCTGGCTTAACAGGCTTGGCCTCACTAGTGGGGTTGGCCTTTTTACTACAGGAAATTCCCAGTACGGCAATACCGATTAAAATTACATTTCGCATATCTATACTTATTAGAAGTGGACTTAAACAAAAAGTGATTTAATATCAACCGCTTTACCAATAATTGCGCCCAACTCCTTGATCGGAACCCGCTTCTGCTCCATTGAATCCCGTTCTCGAATTGTTACTTGTTGGTCATTGAGCGTGTCATGATCGATGGTTACGCAAAAAGGGGTGCCTACCGCATCCTGCCTTCTGTATCTCTTGCCAATCGTGTCTTTCTCTTCATAGAGACAATTGAAATCCAGTTTCAAGTTATCAATTATTTCCCTCGCTATCTCCGGAAGTCCATCCTTTTTAACCAGCGGAAAAAACGCCGCTTTAATGGGTGCGAGCTGCGGTGGTATTTTCATAACGACTCTCGAACTACCATCTTCTAAAGTCTCTTCGGTGTACGAGTGGGACAGCACCGCCAACACCATCCGATCCAATCCCATCGATGTTTCCACCACATATGGGGTGTAGTTTTCATTGGCCTCAGAATCAAAATACTGCAACTTCTTGCCAGAAACGCTCTCATGAGCGCCCAGGTCGAAGTCCGTTCTTGAATGGATCCCCTCGATCTCTCGAAAGCCCATAGGGAAATCAAACTCAATATCTTCAGCAGCATCCGCATAGTGAGCAAGATTTTCGTGGGCGTGAAATCTCAACTTTTCCTTTGGGAGTCCCAATCCGATATACCACGCCAATCTCTTTTCCTTCCACTCCTCAAACCACTTCATTTGTTCACCTGGCTTGACGAAATATTGCATTTCCATTTGCTCAAATTCCTTTAGTCTAAAAATGAACTGCCTCGCCACAATTTCATTTCTAAATGCTTTCCCAATCTGAGCTATTCCAAATGGAACTTTTAATCTGCTCGTTTTTTGGACATTCAAGAAATTTACAAAGATTCCCTGGGCGGTTTCCGGACGCAAATAGATCGTCGAAGAATCCGAGCTCACCGACCCCATTTCCGTGGAGAACATAAGATTGAACTGCCTCACTTCAGTCCAGTTTTTCGAACCACTTATTGGACATGCAATTTCTGCGTCAATAATTATCTGGCGCAGGCCATCCATGTCACTTTCAGCAATCGCCTTCACCATATTTGTGTTGATCGCATCAATTTTTGACTGGTAACCCATTACCCGTTCATTGGTCGTACGGTAGGTCTCCTCGTTAAAAGCATCACCAAATCTCCTGGCAGCCTTTACCACCTCTTTATTAATCTTGGCGCTGATCTTGCCCATGTATTCTTCGATCAGGTTGTCTGCCCTATACCGTTTCTTGGAGTCCTTATTGTCAATCAAAGGATCGCTAAAGGCATCAACGTGTCCGGAGGCCTTCCATGTTTTCGGATGCATTAAGATGGCTGCGTCCAGGCCTACAATATTCTCATTCATCCGGACCATAGAGGCCCACCAATAGTTTTTGATGTTGTTCTTCAACTCTACTCCATTCTGGCCGTAATCATATACTGCACTTAATCCATCATAGATCTCGCTGGAGGGAAATACAAAACCATACTCCTTTGCATGGGAGATAATTTTCTTGAAAATGTCTTCACTATTGGCCATATCACGCTTAAAATTTGGTCAGGGAACAAAAGTAATTATTCTCATCCTACATGCAACAAGACTCTTTTCCGTATTACCCAGAGGAATACTACCTTTACACCACAACAAAAATTCAAAACCACCAATGTCTGATTGTGTTAACGTTTGTGTTAGGGTGGCACGTATTTCTGCATTCATCACCTTTATTGTAATAATCGCCCAGGTAGCGATGGCCCAGGTTACCGTCAAAGGTGTCATTAAGGATGACAATACCGGCGAAACTATGATCGGAGCAGCCGTTATCATTAAGGGCACTTCTATAGGTACAGTAACGGACATCGATGGCAAGTTTGAGTTTATCGCTCCTGATTCTCCACCATTCACCCTGGTCATCTCCTTTTTAGGTTATACAAACCAGGAAGTAGACATAGAATCACTGGATCAGAAGATCAGCATCGCGTTAACTACTGACGAAGTATTGATGGATGCAGTGGAAGTTGTTGGGGAACGCATCTCGCAAAAGCAAAAAGAGTCACCTCTGACAGTGGAATCAATGGATATACTGGCCATCAAAGAGACCGCCTCCTCAGATTTTTATGAAGGTATCGGCCAGCTTAAAGGAGTTGACCTCACGACCGCCAGTATGGCATTTAAGGTGATCAATACAAGGGGCTTCAACAGCACTTCACCTGTGAGATCATTGCAGATCATAGACGGTGTTGACAATCAATCGCCTGGCTTGAATTTCTCTTTGGGCAACTTCCTTGGAGCTTCTGAGCTCGATGTGATGAAACTTGATATTATTCAAGGAGCCAGCTCCGCCTATTTCGGCCCCAATGCATTCAATGGTGTGATTAGCATGACGACTAAAAATCCGTTTCAATTTCCTGGCCTCTCTGCCATTGTTAAAGTTGGGGAGCGGGGCCTGTTTGATGCAGGTTTCAGGTATGCTCGAGTCTTTAAAAACAAGGATGATGTTGAGAAATTCGCCTACAAGGTCAGCTTTTCCTTTTTACGCGCCAATGACTGGGAAGCCACCAACACGGACTCGACGATTCAATCTGAAGTAGATTCCAATAATCCCGGGGGCTACGATGCTGTGAACAGGTATGGAGACGAAAATTTTGGTATCAGCAGAAATAACTTTACATCCAAATCCGGCCAAGTGAACAAGCCTGGATTGGGTATCTGGCACAGAACGGGATATAACGAGGCGGACCTGGTAGATTACAATACACAAAACATAAAGGTAAATGCTGGATTCCATTACCGATTAGAGCCCGAAGTGGAGTTGATTTACAACGTCAACTTTGGAAATGGCACAACCGTGTATCAAGGTGATAACAGATATAGCTTAAAAGACATTCTGTTTCTACAGAACAGGGTCGAATTGAGAAAGAAAGACAAGTATTTCATCCGTGCCTATTCAACACATGAAGATGCCGGTAACAGTTATGACGCGGTGTTTACGGCATTTTTGCTTCAAGAGGCAGCCAGGTCCGATAATGATTGGAGTAAAGATTACATCAACTTTTGGTCCGGATTACCCGCGTCGGATCCTGCTCATATTCCTGGAGGTATGGTAGGAAAAGTTAAGGCCCTTCCCAACTTCCCCACCGTTGGGCCCTCACCAGATTTTTTCTATGATTTTGACCAAGCAAACGCCATTTTAGATGCCAATTCTGATTCGCTCAACAGTTGGCACCAACTGGCCAGGTCATATGCAGATTCGAGAGGTACGCCCCGCTTCGAACCCGGAACGGCCAGATTTGATTCAGCCTTCAAAGCAATCACAACGGACACGCTCGGCAAAGGAGGCACACGATTTCTTGATGAATCTGCACTCTATCATGTGCATGGTGAATACAAATTCACGCCAGAATACATGGACATTATTGTTGGTGCAAATTTCAGAAGTTACAACCCTGTATCTCATGGGTCGATCTTCAGTGATACCGGAGGGGTTAAAATTACCAATTGGGAATACGGTGTTTACACCGGCCTAGAGAAGAAGTTTGTAGATGACAAACTCAAAATAAACCTGACCTCTCGTCTTGACAAAAATGAGAATTTTGATTTTTTACTCTCCCCAGCCGCATCGATTGTTTATTCTCATAACCCAGCTCAAATTTTTCGCTTTTCATTCTCCTCAGCCATTCGAAATCCAACTTTAGCTGACCAGTTTCTCTTCTATAATGTGGGTAGGGCCATTCTACTGGGCAATATTAATGGGCGTGATTCATTGGTTACAACTGAGTCGCTTCTCAATTATTTCAGTGCGACAACGCTCAATGCGGATAGCCTTGTCTATTTTAATGTTGACCCTATTCGACCTGAAAAAGTGAAAACGTTTGAAGTTGGATACAGGGCTACTTTCTGGGGTTCGCTATACATGGATGCCAATTATTACTACAGTATCTACAAAGACTTTATAGGATTTAAGATTGGAGCGGAAGTCGATTTCGATCCTGTGTTAAGCAATCAAATTACGGCATTACAAGCATTCAGAGTAGCGTCTAACGCGGATTCGACAGTCACCACCCAGGGCGTGAGCGTTGGACTGAACTATTTTTTTAAAAAACACATTGCTCTCAGCGGTAACTATTCCTGGAACAAACTCAAGAAAACCGGCACGGACGACCCTATTATTCCCGCATTTAACACCCCTGAACACAAATTCAATTTAGGCATCAGCGGTAGGGATATTAAATCCAAAATAGGAGACGTCAGAATAACCAGATGGGGCTTCTCGGTCAATTATAAATGGATTCAAGGATTCACCTTTGAAGGAAGCCCGCAATTCACCGGTGATGTTCCAACTTATGACCTGTTGGACTTCCAGATTAATAAATTCTTCCCTAAATTAAATATGACAGCTAAATTAGGTGCCTCAAACACCTTAAACAAGAAACGGTTTCAAGTGTACGGTGGGCCCCTCATTGGCCGGTTAGGGTATTTTTCGCTTCTCTTCGAGCTAGACAAGATATAAATTCACATTTTAGGGGGGGGCTAAAAATACCCCGTTTGACTCAGGATTAGTCATATAATACCTATCTTTGCCGTTAACTCTAAACCCACCATGATGAAAACCCCAAGCTCTTATCTGGCAACTCTGCTTGCATTAGTGTGCATGACTACCATTTTTGGCCAACATTCGCACGCTCAAACGCGGTACCTAGACAACGTATTTACCGATGTAACAGTCACTTCTAATGTCGTTTACGGGAATAACATTTCCATCTTATCGGGTACGCCTTCACCTTCTGATCTTAAGATGGACCTATACGAGCCAATGGGAGATAGTGTCACGGACCGCCCTGTGGTAATTGTTATGCATACCGGTAATTTTTTACCCTCGGTATTCAATGGTAGCCCCACGGGCCTTAGAACAGATAAATCCGTAGTTGGCATGTGCACACAATTGGCCAGAAGGGGTTACGTTGCTGTTGCCATGAGCTATCGACTGGGATGGAATCCTCTTTCTACGGATCAGGACGTTAGAACCGGTACCATCATCAATGCAGCTTTCCGTGCTGTGCAAGACGCACACACCTGTGTACGATTCTTCCGGATGGACGCTACCTTAAACGGTAACACCTACGGGGTAGACACCTCCAAATTTGTGATTGGTGGAATTGGCACCGGAGGATATGTAAGCTTAGGGTTTGATGCATTTGACGACTTCCAGGAACTGGAACAGCCAAAATTTCTAGACTTTTCACAAAGTCCGCCAGTACCTTATATTGACACGGCCGTTTCAGGAGACTTTAACGGAGAATGGGCACGACCTCTCAATACACCCAACCACGTTGGCTATAACAATGCCGCCAACATGATCTTTAACCTCGGTGGAGCCATGGGTGACACTTCGTGGATGGCCGCTGGCGACTTACCCATTGTAACCTTTCATTCTATTAAAGACCCCAATGCACCTTATCACTTTGGAGCCGTTATCGTTCCAACTACCGGTGACTTTGTACTTGATGCCAGTGGTGGCCATTCAGTGATTTGGAATGCGAACAACCTAGGCAATAATGACGTCTTTACAAGTGAAACCTACTCCGACTGTTTCAGCATGAGGGCAGATATGGTCAATGATGGCAGAAGAGGACTCTTCGCATTTCAGACACCCGCTCCTGGCGGTAATATCTGTACTGA
The DNA here is from genome assembly GCA_016764395.1 of Flavobacteriales bacterium. Classification (GTDB taxonomy): domain Bacteria; phylum Bacteroidota; class Bacteroidia; order NORP154; family NORP154. The sequence continues at coordinate 21,802 of JAESRW010000005.1, read as the reverse complement.
TGGGGTAACTGTTTTCAATGAACAGGAACAAGGCAGTCCATGGGACTGGTGGGATCCGGCTGTTTATATCTCAACAGCCAATGCGATAGGCAAAGATGGGAACTTAGAAAATTGCAAGTCACTTTTGAGTAACCCTGATATGTCACAAATTAAAGCTGAACGTTACATGGACACCATTGTGGGCTATCTTTTACCAAGGATGTACAAGGTACTCTTCGGAACTTTCGTCGACGGTGTTTGTTTGGTCGGTATTGATGGGCCCGAAGGGCCTGCTCAAGTGGCGATCTATCCAAACCCTTCGAATTCCAATGTGAACATTTCAACAGAGGAGTTGATTCGCACCATTGAGCTTTACGATGTTTCTGGCCGTGTGGTCTATACCAGAAATAGTATTAACTCCAGGGAGTTTGTACTTAGCAAAGAAGAAGTAATTCCGGGCATGTACTTTGTCAAAATCACCACGGATTATGGCCAAGCGACTACCAAAATAATTTTTGAATAAATAAATCCATTACAACCTTAATCCCAATATATGATGAAAAAACTACTCTTTACATTCGCAACTGGTGCATTCTTAGCTTCTGGCTCCGTCGCGCAAACTAACCTCAACCTGGAGAATTGGACAGGAAATGAGTGCGACGGATGGGGTTCGATCAACTCTTTTATGTTGATTGGCGCTCCTCAAACATTATTTCAAGAAACTACTGACCCCGGTGAAGGTGTCAATTCTGCTAGAATTGAAACTGCATTTTGGCAAGGTGCAACTAATTTTGGAGCCCCTTCTGATACGGTAAGTGGATTCCTTACACTTGGAGGTCCCCCAACTTCTCCAATGGGTGTCCCCTACACGGATAAACCAGTGTCAATTAGCTTTATGTATAAGTCGAACCTTGCAACAGGAGATACTGCGGCGATCTTCGGTCAGCTATCACATTGGGACAATGTTCTAGATTCTCAAATGGTTGATGCACAAACGCTACTTTTTGTTGCGGGAGTAACAACAACATGGACGCCAGTGACTCTTCCTTTTGCATACTTTTCTACGCTTAACTCGGATACGCTACAGATAGTCTGTGTGTCTAGTAAGGGTACCCTTTTTGGAACTCCACTGGGAATTATCGGTAGCGAATTATGGGTTGATGATTTCATGATCAACTTGCCAGTAGGCATTGATGAGAAAGACGACAACATTAAGTTTTCGATTTTCCCTAACCCTACTTCCGACTACGTGACCATTACCAATGGTTCTTCCAGGAGTGATATCGATGTTGATCTGTTTGACATCAATGGCAAATTGATTCAAAGCTTTACTGACGTAAAAGGCGGATCGGCAACAATCAGCCGCAATGGCATGGCCAAGGGTGTCTACATGGTTAGAGTTACCTCAGGTGGAAAACAAGTGATCCGACAGATCATTTTCGAATAAACTTGTTGATTATTACAGAAGCCCCAGTTCATTCTTTGAACTGGGGCTTTTTTATGCCCGGGATCTGACAGTCAACGGCATCCCGCCTTTGGGCCTTAAGGTAACCAATGGTTCCAGTTCCACCTCCAAGTTTGGATCTATCGAGAACGTGAACTTTTGACAGAGAATTGCCAGGACCAATTGCATCTCCAATAGCGCAAAATTGCTGCCGATACAAAACCTTGGGCCTCCGCCAAACGGAAAGTAGGCATAGCGCTCACGGCCTTTTGCCCGCTCAGCAGAAAATCTATCCGGATTAAAGACTTCAGGGTCTTTCCAAAACTTGGGATCCCGGTGCATCACAAAAGGCGACATCATGATTTCATCCCCTTTCTTGATGCTGAATTTTGCCACTTGGTCGTCAGCTAATGCATGGCGCTCAATGATCCAGGCCGGGGGAAATAAGCGCATAGATTCCTCGATTACTTGCAGGGTATACTTCAGCTTAGGGATATCCTCTATGTTGGCCACCCTACCCTCCAGAACGGAGCTTAACTCTTGATACAACCGCTCTGCAATCTCTGGGTGCTTGGCAAGTAGATAAAGTGTCCACGTCAACGCGTTCGCACTGGTTTCATGGCCAGCCGCGAAAATTGTCATTACTTCATCCCGGAGCTGCTTTCTGTCCATATGCTCCCCCGTCTCTTCATCCCGTGCGTTGAGGAGCATTGAAAGGAGGTCCATTTTATCGTGGGGATTGGCCAACCGCTCATCGATAACGGCTAAAATAATTTTGTCGATCACATTTCTGGCCTTCTTAAACTTTAGATTACCCGGCGTAGGCACCCAAAGCGGCAGGTGAATGAGATCGTGCACTCTCACATAGATATTCTCGATCAGAATACCCAGGTTGACTCCAATTTCCGCAGCGCTTACATTTAAATCCTTGCTCATCAATGTCTGGCCCACTATGCGCAACGTAACAGCCATCATTTCCTGATGCATATCTATCGGCTGATCCAGCAAGTTCTTCTCTTGCCATTGTTCCACCATTTCCAGCGTATAGGCCGACATTGTTTCGGCAAAAGAGGCGATCGGTTTTCTGTGGAAAGCAGGCTGGGCCAAACGCCTTTGTACCAACCAGGATTCCCCCTCGTTAGTGAGCAAGCCTCGTCCCAGAAACATTCTTAGAAATCTMYRGTTRGAGYNNNCSYKAWRATAKTWCTTKTTAYTWGTYTRGRGAAMRNAYTTSATAYNTTYYKKGGCGSTTAAGTAAACAACACGCATCCCGGCCGCACGGAAGAAGGAAACCCCTTCATATTCCCTTGCCATTTTAGTCAGGAATCCTATCGTATCTTCACTAATCTCTACCGCTGATCCTAACCAAGGAGGCCCCTTTGGGCCTGGTGGACGTTGGAGTATTGCTCCCACTTTACGTAGTATTGACAGGATTTTCCACCCAGTCACCGTGTTGCTTGATCAGCTCAATGAGCGAATCCACAGCACAATCTGCCGCCACATTTCTTTGTACCACTTCTTGTCCTTTGTAAAGTGTAATCTTATCCACACCGGTACCCACATAGCCATAATCAGCATCCGCCATTTCACCGGGACCGTTAACAATACACCCCATGATGCCAATCTTGACCCCTTTAAGGTGAGCCGTTCGTGCCCTGATCTTGGCCGTGGTTTCCTGCAGGTCAAATAGTGTTCTCCCACAGGAAGGACAGGAGATATATTCCGTTTTTGATATTCTGGTTCTTGTGGCTTGCAGTGTCCCAAATTGAACAGCGTTCGCGACCTCTTCCTGCCCGTTATCCGCGTTCAGCCAAACTCCATCTCCCAAGCCATCAATCAAAAGGCCTCCCATATCCGTTGGTGGATACAWTAGGAGATTGTCAGTTGCCAGTCCTTTATAATCTCGCTTCAAGATCACCGGTGCAACCGATCCTAGATTCAAAAGGCGTACAATCATTCTGCGCTGATCCGCCATACCATGTTCGTGCGCTGTTTCAAGCACAAATACAACCGTTGGATCATCTAATACAGCTTCAATTAATCGATGGCTTAAGTTGGTACTATCTACTGTAATGAAATTCAATACCAACGATTTTTCCTTTGCGCCAAGGTATTCATCAGCACAAAAAAGTGGGTAGCCCTGGTCTGTTTTGTGGGTCTTCCAGTGCTTGAAATCACTGACTACTCCCAGCGTACCCGGAATTTCAAAGTCGATGCTTTTCGTCCCCAAATACAAAAAATCACAGGCTTGATCCGTCATGGTCCATTTATCCAGCGTCTCTGAATAGCTATAACCAACGTCTTCCAAGTCGGAGGCTTTCAAATCTCTTCCTGCAAAATCAGCAAAAACCCTGGGCACATTGCCTCCCCCGATATTCAGTACTTGCCTGGTTGTTCTACGGTGATGCTCAAAAGGTGAAATCGGATAATCTTCAATTTCTTCGATAGGTGTGTGACCCGCACGACTTGCATATCGCGCTACCAACTCCCGGGCAACGGGTATTTCAAACTCTGGATCTTCCGTCAAGGATACGCGAACCGTATCACCGATGCCATCTTCCAGCAACGCCCCAATCCCTACAGCCGATTTAATCCGGCCATCCTCCGCTTCTCCTGCTTCGGTAACGCCAAGATGTACGGGGTAGTTCATACCTTCCTCATGCATACGCGCCATCAGCAACCTATACGCCTGAACCATGACGATCGTATTACTCGCTTTCATGGAGAGTACAATTTCATAGTAGCTCTCCCGCTCACAAACGCGAACGAATTCCAGTGCCGATTCCACCATCCCCTCTGGCGTGTCGCCATATCGATTCAGAATCCGATCCGACAGAGAGCCGTGATTTGTTCCGATGCGCATAGCCGTACCGTGTTCTTTACAAATCTTGACCAGCGGCAAGAACCGACGCTCTAACCGTTCGAGTGTTGCGTGGTATTCGCTATCTGTATATTCCCTGATCGCAAATTTCTTCTTATCTGCATAATTACCCGGATTTACCCGCACCTTCTCCACAATCCGCGCTGCAATCTCCGCAGCATTGGGGGTAAAATGGATATCCGCAATTAACGGCGTGTCAAAACCGGCGGCACGGAGTTCTTTCTTTATGTGGGCAAGATTCTCTGCCTCCTTCAGACTAGGAGCGGTAATTCTGACCAGCTCTCCACCAGCTTCAATAATCCTAATTGATTGTGCTACCGTTGCTTTGGTATCAAGCGTATTCGTTGTCGTCATCGACTGGATACGGATCGGTTCTTGTCCTCCAAGGGATAGTCCCCCAATCCTTACCACCCGCGTTTCATACCTCGAGTAGCTGGTAAGTGAATTACAATATTGTGAACGCAATTTGGGGTCGTCAGCAACCCTCGCCTTTGTTAAAGTCATTTATCTAACCTCCTTGAGCTTATCCCCAACCAACTTCACAGCCGTCTGTTGATCTTCTATACCCTTTTTCGCCCCTTCTTGATCCTTCGTATTGGTTTCCAAATCACTTTCGGCCTGTTTAATATTTGCGTTGGCCGTTTCAATTTCAGCTTTGAATTTTTCGATATTTTGATGCAGCCGGTCGTTGGATTTGACCAATTTTTCCAACTCTTTTTCTTTGAGCACCAACAACTTTTCTGCTGCTTTTACCTCTCTCTCAATAGCAGCGGTAGCTATCTTAACGGCAAATTCATAAACAATATTCTCTGCGGTCTTGGCTCCACTGTGGGAGGCATCTACAAATGCACCGCCCAAGTCAAAACCAACTGTCAACTCTACGTCGTTTCCAGCTTGCTTCACTTTGGCGTAAATATCGATTGTGTTTGAGCTAATCCCCGAGATCGTTGCATTGTCCGCCATGATTTCCCCACCTGACTTGACCTTTTCTGGAGCATATTGCTTCAGCAGGGCCTTCCATTCCTTTTTCACATCAGACTCCTTGGAATTGTATATAACCGTGACGAACGCATCGTTTTTGCCTCCACCTATACTTTTGCTGGTATTTTCAACTTTTACCTTTTGCGCGAATATTGCAGAAACGGCCAGCAGTGCAATACCCGTTAAGATGATTCTTTTTTGCATTGTTCTCATATTGAAACTATTCAGGTTGTACAGAACTTTTAATGGAGCTCACGCCACCAGACACTATATATTTCATGACCACGGCAGGTGAAACGTCAACCGGTGTAACAAATTCTTTTGGCACGATGCATTGATTTCCGGACCAGGCGTATGAATGCGGAAGATACACAGAGACCATGCTCGAATCCAATCCCAATTCGGAGAGGTCAGCATTGGTAATGAATCCCAATTTTTGAATGGTGGCATCCTTATTTAACTTCACCAAAACAGGCTGRTCAAAACTTTTCTTYGTGCCAAAAAAGCCCGACATAAGGTCTTTAACAGCCGTGTAAATAATCTTAACCAATGGCGCCTTATTAATCCAGCGCTCAAAATAAGCAACWACTGGGCCCGCTATGATCGTCGATCCCAATACTCCGGTTATCGTAATCAACAACACGATGATCAATACGCCCAAACCAGGTATTTTAAGCGGCAAGAGGCCATCCACAAATACAAAAACCTTGTACAGTACAAGAAGCGTTACTGCAATCGGTACGATAAAAAGCAACCCCTGGAGAAAATATCCAACTAACTTTTTCATAATTACACCTGGCTAATCCTAAGCTTTAAAGTTAATACAATATGGTAGAACAGCAAAACTTGTACCGGGAGCAGCCTGTTTGCTTTATCTGGTATTCACCGTCTTTTACTAAGAATTCAGTATTTTCGATTTATGGACTATCATATCCTTAAACTTATTCATATTATCTCCGCCACATTTATGATCGGAGCGGGAATCGGTAGCGCATTTTACCTCTACCTTTCCTATAAGAGGTTTTCCGTTTCTACCCTGAAGGATGTTCTTAAACTGGTGGTGATCGCCGACTGTTTGTTTACCGCACCTTCCATCATCATTCAATTTGTAACCGGAATGATGCTCTCAAATTTAATGGACCTCACGGGGACGAATTGGTTCTGGATAGTGATCTCAATAAGCGGAGTAATTTTGGTCATGTGGCTCAGAGCTGCCTTTCTTCAAATTAAATTGCGAAAAATGTTGGAGTTGAAAAATGAGGTCACGGCWGAATTCCACCACATGATGAAAGTATGGTTCTATCTYGGRGTYCCCTCTTTTACAGGCGCCATCTACCTTTATTACCTGATGGTTTACAAACCTTTTGTGTAACATGAACATACTCGTCCTTGGTGCTTCTGGCTTTATTGGCAATGCCATCTTTCACTCGCTTGTTTCAAAGCATCAAGTAACGATAGCCGGACGCACAAGGATAGAAGGATTTGAACAGTGGCATCCGCTGGACTTTTCCACTGACCTTGATTGGAACCATGTACTTGAAGGCGTTGACTTGGTGATTAACGCAATTGGCATTATTGAAGGGGATTACGATCAGGTCCAAWCAARAGGGCCCATTGCYTTATTTGAGTCTTGTGTCGCCAGGAACATTAAGATCATAAACATCTCCGCAGTTGGGGCCGAAATGGTAGAGCCCCCTACCCGCTTTCTACAATCCAAGAARGTAACWGATGACTTTTTGTTAAAGTATGAGCATGCCAGGGTCATTTATCCAGGTATTGTGCTCGGCCGGAACGGAAAGAGTTCACAGTTCTTTGCGGCGATATCCCAAATGCCTATTATTCCCATGCTCAAGGACGATGCCCCATTTGTCCATATCTCTCAGCTAACAGCCCTCGTAAATCAGGTCATAGACGATTTTGATGCTCAGGAACATCAAATATTCGCAACGTCAGAAAAAGAAGGTTTAAAAGACGTACTGATGGCGATGAATGGCGGAAAGGGGATCTACATAGCTGTTCCCCGTTTAATATTCCAATTATTTTTCAGCATCTTCCCGGGGGCCAGGCTAGGTATCTTAAGTAAAGATACGCTCAAGTTGCAGGCTGTCATCTCTTCAAGCAATTACGCACCACGATTTGAGAAGGCAAGTAGTAAGATTGACCCGCTTCATATTATTTACAGTGACGTATTTGTAAAGACCTTTGCCTTGTTGGCGATCCTATTTATTTGGGTTTGGTCCGGAGTTAGTTCATTGGTATCCTGGGAAAGCAGTTATCAATTGATGCAGGACATTGGGGCTAATGAAGTGATTTCCAAGATGGCGATCTACATAGGAAGTAGCGCAGATATCATCCTTGGAGTGGCAATTTACTGGAGCAGTCAACGCCGGAAAGTGCTGATTGCGCAAGTCCTTTTTATCATCACCTATATGTTAATTCTTTCTGTGTTGGCGCCACATTATTGGATGGACCCCTTAGGTGTTCTCAGCAAAAACATACCGCTGTTGGCTTTGAGTTATTATTTGTTTCAGAGCGAGTCCCAGAAAGCACCCTGAATTAGTCAGCGTCCTTCTGGTGCTTCACCGCCTTTTTCAGTTTGATCGTATAATACAAACCAGCAGGCCAATTTAAGGGGTTTCTTGCCCCCAACCGTTTATAAAGCCGTTTATCTTTCTTTGGTATATTTACATATCCAGATTCAATAAGGCAAGGAAGGTGGCTTTTTCGAGCTATTTTGTTCAGTGCTTTACAGGAGACTGAATCACTTATCTCATCCAGCTTCAGTTGTAAACAGTACCCCATTTCCAGTGCCCACTGCTGACCCTCATCGGAGAATTTATCAAAGTGTGATCCAAGGAAGAAGTTACAATACTTGTAGCCAAAATTCATGAGATACCCACGCTTCCTACACTGTCTTATCGAGTCTTGATAGGCATAGAATCCACAGGTGCCTTTTTCCGGTTTGGAATTTATTTGGCCAACACACTCACCTGAGGAAAAGAGCAGGAGAAGTGAAAATAATGAAGCTGATATAACAGAAAACGCCCGTAATTCCACTATTCATAAGTGGTCGGGACCACCATGGATTTCTTAGGCTGTGAAAGAATCACCAGGGTTTGCATGTTTCCGATTTGTTCAACGGTACTCAATTTGTTGGTGATAAGGTCCTCAAATGCTGGAATATCCGCGACCTCTATCTTCAACAGAAAATCACAATTGCCTGTTACCTGATAGCACTCTACAATCTCTTGTATCTCATCTATTCGTTCCTTGAAATCCTTGATAAAGTTAACTGCTTGCCTTGCCAGCGTGAGTTGGATAAATGCCTTAATTCCAATTCCCAGCGTAGATTCATCAACCGTTGCATGATAGCCAGTAATAATCTTGGCTGACTCCAGTTTCCTGACCCGTTCAAGAGTTGGCGCTGGTGACAATCCAATATCTTCAGATAATTGCAGATTGGTGATTTTCCCATTCTCCTGCAACCTCTTTAAGATTTTTAGATCCGTACTGTCAAGCTTATCCTTACCCATCTTGTAAAATTTAATTCGTATTTATTGCGTATTGCCCTTGTGATATACTCTCAAAATTAGGAATTATTTTAAATTGGCAAATATTATTTTAAAAATTGGCCAATCTGCCAAAGTTTACATCGGCCTATTCAACCGCAAACAAATTTGACGCGATTCTATCCGCATACAATTTGCCTTTTCTGTTAAGCGTAAAGCATTCCTTTTGAACGATCACTTTGTCGTCTAAATACTCAGCGACATTGCGCTGAAAATGTGCGACAAATTCTTCACCAAACGCTGAGTGAATGTAAGCCAGGTCCACACCCCAACTGGTTCTTAAAGAGGTCATGACGTATTCATTGTATCGGCTCTTGATAGAGAGCTTCTCAATTCCAAAGTTAAGCTGATTGTTCTCCAGGCCTTTGATATACTTGGGGGTATGGGCTACGTTCCATTGTCGTTCTTCTCCATTAAATGAATGGGCAGATGGCCCCAACCCGAGATAAGGGATTCCCTTCCAATAGTTCGTATTGTGTTTGGACCTGTAACCCTCTTTTGCGAAGTTGGATATTTCGTAATGCTCATACCCGTTTGACTCCAAAATCTCCACCATCATTTCAAATTGGTCCGCCACTTTGTGATCATCAACATCTTTAACGCTTCCTTTTTTGATGAATCGGTCGAGCGCTGTTCCCTCTTCAACAGTTAATGCGTAAGCTGAGATATGCGGTATGTCTAAATCGATTAATCGCTGAAGATTCTCGCACCAAGCCTTGTCCGACAGGGTTGGGGTGCCGTATATCAAATCTGCAGTAATGTTCTCGAATCCCGCGTCTAAACTGTTTTTCAAGGCGGAGATTGCTTGCCCTCGGTTATGGACTCGGTTCATGAAGTTTAGGTCTTCCTCCTCAAAAGATTGAATTCCTATACTCAGCCGATTTACAGAAGTAGCCCGTAACTCTTGAAGATAATTATTGTGAAAGGTGTCAAGATCATCCGGATTGGCCTCAAGCGTCACTTCTATATCTTCTCCAATATCATAAGTACTGTGCAAAGCTTCAAGTAGCGACCCCAATGCAGAAATGGACATCAAGGAAGGGGACCCTCCGCCTATATAGATGGTCCTTACGGTGTCGGTCAAATAGTCCTTTCTCAACGCAATTTCCTTATGCAATGCTTCTAGATAGGACGCTGTAAACTGAGGGCTGGTAGAAAAGTGGAAGTTGCAGTAGTGACAAGCCTGCTTACAGAAGGGAAAATGGATATAAATGCCGGACACTGGTTGCTGGTTGTTGGTTACGGGTTGCGGGTTGTTGGATGCTGGATGCTGGATGCTGGATGCTGGATGCTGGATGCTAGTTGTTGGTTGCGGGTTGCGGGTTGTTGGTTGCGGGTTGCGGGTTGCGGGTTGCGGGTTGCGGGTTGTTGGATGCTGGTTGCTGGTTGCTGGTTGCTAGTTGTTGGTTGTAGATTGTAGGATGCTAGATGCGGGTTGTTGGTTATTGCTCTTTGCCAATCGCTTATTGCCTATCGCATATTGCTTATTGCCTATTGAATATTGCTCATTGATACCTGCCAATTGCTTATTGCCTATTGCTCATTGACTATTGCCCATTGATACCTGCCAATTGCTTATTGCCTATTGCTCATTGCATATTTGCCCATTGATACTTGCTAATTGTCTATTGCCTATTGCCTATTGAACATTGCCAATTGCACATTGCTCATTGCCTATTGCTCATTGACAAATGTTCACTTCTTAAGCACCACTCTAAATGTCGTACCTCTATCCACCTCCGAACTTTTAACGAATATTTTACCCTCATGATAGTTCTCAATGATTCGCTTACACAATGAAAGTCCCAGTCCCCATCCCCGGCGCTTAGTGGTAAAACCTGGTTCAAAGACTCTCTTAAACATAGATTTAGTTAAGCCTTTACCGGTGTCGGTAATGTCAATATATACAAACTGTGTTCGATCCGAAACCTTGATGGTGATCTTTCCAACACCGTTCATCGCATCCACTGCATTTTTACAAAGATTTTCGATCACCCATTCGAACAATGATTTATTCAAAGGAGCTAACACGTCCTTGGTTTCTACAACATTCATATCGAACTCCACTTTCTTAGATACTCTGTTGCTGATGTAGCTTACTGCCTCCTCCAGAATCAGATTTAAGTTTGCCGGTTTCAGATTTGGTATGGACCCAATCTTGGAAAAACGCTCAGTGATCGTCTCCAGTCTTTTCACATCTTTTTCAAACTCCATCAGCGTGCCCTCGTCAACAGATTTACTGCGCAAAACTTCCAACCATGCCATAATTGAAGAAAGCGGTGTACCCAATTGATGGGCCGTCTCTTTTGCCAGCCCCATCCACACTTGATTTTGCTCCGCCTTTCTGGAGGAGCTAAAAGCAAAATAAGACACCAGAATGAACAGTGATATAACACCAAGCTGTATGAATGGGAAGTACTTCAACTGCGTAAGCAGGGTAGAACTTTTAAAATGGATATATTGAAAATAGTCATCCCCTATGGCCACCACAATTGCCTCGTTCTCACTCTTCATAATGGCCAGCTGCTCCTCCAGATATCCAGGTTCTTCAGCGGCAGCAGAATCGAGGTTAACAAAGGAGAGTACGTTATCATCCTTATCCGCCAGAATCACGGGGACCGTTTCATTGTCGATAATCACTTTCAATACAAAAGACAGATCACCGCCACTCTGAGAATTGGCCAACTGCCTGGTGGCTTCGGCCCATAACTCGACCTTCTTGCGCTCTTCCCATTGCAATTTGTTCACCAGTGAATTGGTGTACCAAAGTGATGACAGACCTATCACCACTGCAAAGGCAAGAAGTATCAGTTTCCAATATTGCTTCTGTGAATAGATGTTCATCCGTTACGAATTACGAATCTGTACGAATGTACGAATGTGATGTTGAATATTACTAGGATGCGCTTCCAGCACATTTGACTCTATTATGACGTTTAGTATATTCTTCACTTTCCCAATTACCCGATCATTTTACAATCTATTGACGAGAACATATTAAAAATACTCCTCTGCTATTCGCGGAAAAGGACTCTGTTCTCCCTCTAACTTGAATGTCGTTGCGGAAGGCCTCTTAAAAATCATCATCCTCTTCTTCCCCATTTTCCTCTTCTGCATCTTCATCCCATTCAATGGTGAAATAATCATCTCCAAATTGCTCCTTCTTATTTTTCTTTTTCTCGTCGGACTTCTTATCTGCCTTGTGTTTGGCTATATCTTTTTTGAACCATCCGAATTCTTCATTCAAAATTGTTTTCAAGGTTTGTTTCTCCTTTTTAATGTCCTCACCAATCTTCTGAACGTAACTCTTTTTATCGTATTTAATTACCGGGTCATTTACGGTTCCTGTCATCGACAGAAAAAGCCACATTCCCAATCCATCATCCTCAATCACTCCAAATTCTTCATTTTGTTTCTTGGCTTTCTTCGATTTTTTACTCAGTAGCTCCGGAAGATAAATTTTGAATTTATAGTCGATCTCATGATCAAAAGTGTGATCCCCTGAAATGGTGATGTTCAGCGCCGAGGAGGCAATTTCCATTTTAGGAATATGGATGTTTCTATTTTTGATCACAATCTGATTTTCCAGCTTAGAGAACTTCACATGCTCAAGCTCTGATACGGCTATGTAATCGGAAAGGGCCAATAGCGACTCATTGTTAGTCAACTCCCCTTTCACAATGGATATATTGGCCTTGGTATAAAGCTGATCCTCTATGATAGTAAGGTCCTTGTTCCATACCGAAACGAACTGCAAATCCGCAGTACCGATCCCTTTGATATGGGCCTCCGTAATGAACTGTTGCCCGAAGTTTTCGAAAGTGTGAAACATTTTGGTGATGTTGATGTCCACAACATTTGCATCACAGGATACCAACAGTTTACTTCCAGAACCATCAATCAACCCGTTTAGTTTGACCGCTCCTTTCATCGATTTGAATTGGAGATCCTTGGCAATTAATTTTTGATCCTTCAATTTCAGGCCCCCAACAATACTCTTTGCGTTAAACCGCCGAAAGATGAGCTCATGGATGTCCGTAGTCAAATTGAAATTAATCTGTTCGGGGAATTCCAGCTGATAAACGGTGTCTGACTTGGAGGAGGAAGCGTAATCCCTCAAAAGCTCATCGAGATCAATCAAGTCAGAGCTCAGCTCTGCATCAACAAATAGATCCTGATTCTCCATGAGGAAAAAGGGGATGACATTTTGAAAGTACCCATCCAGAACGAGGTTGCTGGATTCCACTTCTACGCTTAACTCCCTAATCAATACATCATTATCACTAAGCACCAGACGCCCTTTGCCTACATTGACAGGAAGCGCATGCACATCGCTTTGTACTTTGATATCTTCTACGTCTACAAAGCCTTTAATGCTCACATTTTTGATGTAGTTTCTTCTRTGGTCGGTGTAGGCTTTTAACAAGCCCTTTGTGGTAATGTCAAATTTTACATCTCCTTCAATGACAAGCATTGACKTCAGGCCAGGCACATTCGAATCTTTCAAATTTTCCAAGTCAACTTCACCATCGAGCTTCARGTCGATTTTGGTATTSGMAAAATCCCARAGCTTRAAACTYCCTTCAAAMTTATCGAACCCRATCTGTGAAGAGAAACTGAATACCTCCACAAACTTTCCGCCCTTRCTCAATGYACCRTCGATCTTATCAGCGTGGTTGGATTCRTACATYCCRTCCARATCAATRTGGKTGAAYKTCAAATCCARYGTRTCAATCTTGAGGGAGGCGTCCTGTGTTCTAAAATCAATTCTGACTACCGGGGCTTTTTTAGTGCCTAGATCATCACTCACTAAGATGTTCAGATCAGCCTTCCCTCCTATTGTGTACGGGGCCAAGAACGCATTCTCCGGCAATAAAGCAAGCGCCCGGTTTAGGTCCAGCGACGAACCCTTAAAACGCAGTGACAACTCCCTAAATTCCTTCTTTTCGTTTTGTGATTCTTGAACTAGATGCCCCTCAACCGACACCTTCAAGCCATCAATCATCACATTACCATTCTTAATTTCGTAAACCGAGCTATCAACTGCGAAATCAATGGCACCGACCAACTTCTTATTGTCAAGATAGTTGGCCTCACCCATCCCAAGATGCTTCACCAACACATCATAAGTAAGTGAAAGTGATCCGGAATTGTTTTTCAGGGCCCCATCCGCTTCCAAGTGGTTCGCATGGATGGCGTAATCCTGCTTTTTCCTCTTGTTTACATAGGTAAAATACGTATGGTCAAACACCATCTTATCCAGGTTGACTGAAAACGCCTGCTTATCTTCGATGCTATCCTTAGCCGTTTTCTCCTTCCAGAAATGGTAATTATCCACTCCATATTTATTAATTTCAAGATGAACCTTCGCATTTTCCAAATCAACCTGGGTAATTGAGTAGTTATTTGAAAAGACATCCATGATATGAAACTGTAGGAACAGATGCTCCGCGTAGAACAGTGTATCATGGGTCATATTGGTGCCTACGGACTTACACCAGATATTGGTAAAGTCCAATGACGCCATGGGGAACTTGCGCAAGACAGAGAACTCTATGTTTGAAACGCCCGTTTCAGCTTCAAGGTTCTTGGTAATTTCAGCCACCAGGAAACTCTTGACCTTATCCTGGTACACATAGGCGATGAGAATACCCGATGTAACAATGATAAAGACAACAAAAAGAAATATAACGCCTATTTTCTTGGCAATTTTCATATTCAGATGTCCGTAGAGTCAAACGGTCAAAAGGCAAAAAGAATTGTTTGTTATTTTCCGTGACCCATTTTGAGCATACCCACTTCCTTCTGAGTCATATACCGACACCTCCCACGTGGAATGTCTTTTTTAGTGAGTCCTGCATAGCCAATTCTATCCAATTGCATGACCTTGAAACCGAGGTGTTCAAACACCCGTCGGATAATGCGGTTTTTACCGGAATGAAGCTCCAATCCAACCTTGCGCCTGTCCTTTTTATCACCTATATATTCAACAACATCAATTTGTGCCTTCCCATCCTCTAGGATCACTCCCTTTCTGATAGCTTGGAGATCTTTCGCATTGATCACTTTGTCAAGTTGGGCGTGGTATATCTTCTTTATTCCGTATGAGGGATGCATGAGTCGTTTTGCCATCTCACCGTCATTGGTGAATAACAGCAATCCCGTTGTATTTCGATCCAACCTACCAACCGGATAGACCCGCTCCTTACACATTCTTTGTACAATATGCATCACCGTCTTCCGGTCATGGGTATCCGTAACCGTAGTAATGTGGTCCTTGGGTTTATTCATGATGATAAACACCTTGCGCTCACCTGTAAGGATTTTACTTTGGTATTTTACCTGATCATCAGGCTTTACTTTGTAGCCCATTTCAATGACCACCTTGCCGTTTACCTTGATGAGGCCAGCCTCAATCAACTTATCCGCTTCTCTGCGGGAACAAACCCCGGAATTCGCAATCACTTTATTCAGCCGTTCTAAACCGGGTTCCTTCAGTGGTGCCTTTCGCTTATTGGGGCTGTAACGTGGCTTTTTGTTCGGCTTTTTTCGATCTTCTCTCATAATCTATTATGCTAACGGATAAAATGCGTTTTCCAGATGTTCTACTTTAGTCTCTTTACCATTCATGATGATGGATATTATGTCAAATCTTGTCTCCTCATTCCAGTCTTTCTGCAATATGTACTCATTCGTTGCCTTGATAATATGACGCTGTTTGGGCCGTGTGACAAAATCTTCAGGGTCTCCATGAACGTTACCTGTTCTGGTCTTAACTTCCACCACAACTAGTGTATTGTCTTTTGTCGCAATGATGTCCAGCTCAAGTTTGCCAGTTCGCCAATTGCGTTCAGCGATCTTATACCCCTTTTCCCTGAGTAAGGCACAGGCAATTTCTTCACCCTCTTCACCTAATTTATTGTGCTTAGCCATGCTGTTCTAGTGATAATTAATGCTGGTTCCAGAACTGGTAACATTGAGTTGAACTTCTCTTCCCAGGATTAGCGGCATATTCCGCTTCACATGTCCTGCTGGAAAACCGAAACAAACCGGGTAATCAAACGCTCCCAAAACATCCATGATGATTTCTTCTGCGGATTTACCAAAGGGAATCTCATTGTCGTTCATGTCCGTCATCCCTCCTACAATCAATCCTTTCAAATTGGCCAACATCCCAGATCGCTTTAAGTTCGTCATCATTCGATCAATATGGTAAAGGTATTCGTCCAGATCTTCAATGAACAAAATCTTACCAGCCGTTTCTGCATCAGATATGCTCCCCTTTAAACTATACAGCAGAGATAAATTTCCTCCAACAACCCTTCCCTGGCTCTGTCCAGCTCTGTTCAATTTATTTACCTGCAGCTCGAACCCCAGGGGCTCGCCAAACAACGTTTGTTTAAGACCGGCAACGCCATGATTATCTTTCACAAAGTTAATGGCCATAACACCATGCACCGTCTCTACTTTGCAATGTTTGTTAACGTGGGAATGCAGCACAGTTATGTCGCTATATCCAATCAGCCACTTTGGGTGCTCACAGAAACCTTTGAAATCAAGCAAGTCTACGATTCGAACAGTTCCATACCCGCCTCTCGCAAAAAGGATCGCCTTAATTTGTTTATCATCCAACATGGCCTGCAAATCAGCCGAACGTCCCTGATCTGTGCCAGCAAACTGATCCTTTGTATCATACAGGTTGGTTGCCAGTACGACTTCCAACCCCCAACTCTCAAGGATGTAAATGCAGGGTTGCATTTCTTGCTTCGTCACCTTCCTTGCGGTTGCGACTATGGCAATCCTATCGCCTTCCTTTAAATAATCAGGTGTTCTCACCTTTGTAAAACATTGTTTTATACCTTTGCCAAAGGTAGCATTTTCGCCCTCTTTTATTATGACTCACCTCCTAGGTTTTCAGCAGTAATGATTGATAAAGACAAGAAGTTTAAGCGATATTTAATTACATCGGCTTTGCCCTATGCCAATGGCCCTCTACATATCGGACAGATCGCAGGCGCCTATCTGACCGCTGATATTTACACCAGATTCCTACGACTTCAAGGCAAGGATGTGGTATTTGTATGTGGCTCTGATGAACACGGCGCTGCCATTACACTTCGAGCTAAAAAAGACAAAACATCACCTCAGGAAATAGTTGACACTTATCATTCAATCATCGAACAATCCTTTAAGGATTTCGGAATAGAATTCGACATTTATCACCGTACATCGTCTAAACTGCACCATGAAACTGCGGCTGATTTCTTTACCGTTTTACATGAAAGTGGGAAGTTTGAGCAAAAGACAAAAGAGCAGTATTATGATGATGAGCACAATCAATTTCTAGCTGATCGCTATATAATGGGGACCTGTCCGAAATGCGATTACGACGCTGCGTATGGTGACCAATGTGAGAAGTGTGGTTCGGCGCTAAGTCCGAGGGAATTGATCAACCCCAAGTCGACGATTAGCGGGAATGTTCCCGTTTTAAAAGAAACTACGCATTGGTATCTACCTATGGGTGACTATGAAGCCTGGTTGAAGGAGTGGATCCTTGATGGGCATAAGGGAGATTGGAAATCCAATGTCTACGGGCAATGCAAATCCTGGATCGAGGGAGGATTGAAAAGCCGCGCCATGACCCGGGATCTTGACTGGGGAGTTAAGGTTCCGTTGGAAGAGGCGGAAGGAAAAGTGTTGTACGTCTGGTTGGATGCACCCATTGGCTACATCTCTGCTACCAAGCAATGGGCCAAGGACCATGGGAAAAACTGGGAAGATTATTGGAAGAGTGATGACACGAAGCTGGTACACTTTATCGGAAAGGACAACATCGTATTCCATGCGATTATATTTCCAATTCTGCTACATGCCCATGGCGAGTATATTTTGCCGGACAATGTACCGGCGAACGAGTTTTTAAATATTGAATACCAGAAAATTTCGACTTCGCGCAATTGGGCCGTTTGGCTTCACGAGTATTTGGAGGATCTACCGAATAAACAAGATGTGCTCCGATACGTACTTTGTTCCATTGCTCCAGAAACCAAAGACAGTGAATTCACGTGGAAGGATTTTCAAGCGCGAAACAACAATGAGTTGGTGGCCATCTTGGGAAACTTCGTCAATCGCACGCTGGTGCTGACACAGAAGTATTATGATGGAGTGGTTCCGAATGGAACATTTGAGGAGTGGCCAGAAGTCACCAAAAGAATTGAAGAAATTCCTGAAGAAATTGCAGCTTCTATTGAACAATATCGATTTCGAGAGGGGCTGGCTAAAGGCATGGAGCTGGCTAGACTCGGAAACCAATTCCTTGCCGAAACTGAGCCATGGAAGCTTCAAAAGACCGATCCTGAAAAGGTGCAGTCTATTATGTTGCTTGCGCTGCAAATTGCTGCGAACATATCTATTGCGATGAATCCATTTCTACCGGCTACGTGTAAAAAGTTAGCCCAAATGCTCAATATTGAATTAAGCAACTGGGAGCAAGCAGGCACCCTCAACTTGATTGAAGCTGGCCAATCCATAGGAGAAGTCTCCCTGCTTTTTGAGAAACTGGAAGACGAAGTTATTGATGTGCAAATTGAAAAACTCCAAAAAAAGGCACAAGTTCATTCCTGAATTTGAATAAGAGCACGCGTTCGGTAACGTATAGAATAAGGGCTTCCTGTTAACCCTATTACTGCATAACTTCCCGTTTAAAGATTATTGAGTGGCGTTTTTTGTCACACAAAAGACTACCCATTGAGGATATGTTCCTGCTTGGTTTCTCATCTATCTATACTTGATTATTATTAAATCGGCCAGATCGCGTTACGCCAAAGATTCGCGGTTGCGCGCCATAGCGCTACAGCGTGAAGAGGTGCGGCTCCCCCGTGGAACTATCTTATAGTCATACCCTTGTGTGCCAGGCAGCCAATCATGCTCGTTTCATCAGTATGAATTGGTCTCTATACTTCATCCAGCAAAAAAGGTGAAGTTTTATTTGGAAGTTGAAATAAAACGTCGCTACCTTTGCATAGCAGAATACCTGCAACGTTGAACTAAACGAAGGAGGGAATGCTTATGTTAAGTCTAAACAAACATATCGTCAAAGTGATCAGCAAAAGCTAGATTGAATTTCTACGCTTGTTTAATCGCCTGATCCATCGATCGGGTTTTTTTGTGCCTTGTTGGCACATCTCAACCGGATGATCGGTTCGCCCATTCCGGGCATTACATCAATAATTTTATAACGCCGAGTTCAGATATTGGAGTGATCCATGTCTACAAAATGCGTACACATCTCGGGCCAATATGATCTGCCATGAGCAAGTCAAGAATTAAAGGCAAAGACCTTAAGAAGATTAACTATCAATCGGACAGGGCGAAAAGTTTGGCTATAGCAATTATGGCAAAACATTATAAGCACTTGTCCAAAGCTGAGAAGCTTAAAATCTTAGAAGACGTTCTTTTAAATCCTGAAGATTATTTAGGCCACCGGTTTTTAGCACCCGTTGCTGAGCAGTTCACTGCAGTTGTTGTAAAAGAAAATTACCGTGAATACAAGCTGAATGAAAGCACAGGATTTCGTGTTTTCGGGAAGCCATTTGTTGATCAGAATACACTGAATCAAATGGATGTTGCAAGCCAGTTGCCGATTGCGGTAAAGGCAGCGATTATGCCTGATGCCCATGTTGGTTATGGTTTGCCAATAGGGGGTGTTCTTGCAACTGATAATGCAGTCATTCCTTATGGCGTTGGTTTAGATATTGGGTGTCGCATGAGTCTATCGATTTACGACGTTAAGGAAGATTTCTTAAAGCGAAACCAATACCTAATGAAAACGGCGCTAAAAGAATGTACTCATTTTGGAATTGGAAAAATGCAAGACACCATTGAGGAACACGAAGTACTCGAGAGATCAGCGTTTCAAGAGTTGTCACTTTTACGCCAATTACATGGAAAAGCAAAAGGTCAATTAGGAACTTCTGGTTCAGGTAACCACTTTGTCGAGTTCGGCATTGTCGAACTGGAGGTGGACAACTGTCTAGGTGTGCCAAAAGGACAATACTTAGGGTTGTTGGCTCATTCCGGATCACGTGGCTTCGGAGCGACCATTGCGAATTACTATACCCGTGTGGCCATAGACACTTGTCGATTACCACAAGGAGCAAAGCACTTGGCCTGGCTGGATTTGAATAGCGAGGCAGGCCAGGAATACTGGCTTTCGATGAATTTGGCTGGCGATTATGCTAAAGCATGCCATGATGTAATTCACCGGAAAATTGCCAAAGCAATAGGATTGAAGGCGGTTGCTAAAGTTGAGAATCATCACAATTTCGCCTGGAAGGAAACTCAATTAGATGGGCAAGAATTAATTGTACACCGAAAGGGAGCTACTCCAGCTAAGCTGGGGCAAATGGGGATCATTCCGGCGACTATGCTTCATCCTGGTTATATCGTTTCAGGCAAGGGAAATGAAGGCTCACTGAATTCGGCTTCTCACGGTGCAGGCAGGAAAATGAGCAGAAAAAAAGCTAAGGAGACCTTGACAAGAAGTGAAATGAACAAGCAGTTAAAAGCGGCAGGAATCACATTAATTGGAGGTGGTGTTGATGAGTCTCCATGGGCTTATAAAAATATTGAAGATGTAATGAAGAGTCAGAAGGATTTAGTGAAGATAGAGGGTATGTTTTATCCCAAAATCGTAAAAATGAACAAATGACACTGGAAAAAATGGAAACCAAATTAATACAAATAACTGCTGGGAGAGGTCCCACTGAGTGTTGCTGGGTGGCAGCCCAGGTACTTAAGCTGATGCTCATTGAAGCTGTTCAAAAAGGAGTTAAAGCCACGGTTGTGGCGCGTGCTCCAGGATTGGAAAATGGCACCCTGAATTCAGCCTTGGTGCAAACTGAAGCACCTGCGCTCGATGAGTTCTTAGCCAGTTGGATCGGAACGATACAATGGATAGGACAGAGTTCTTATCGTAAGTATCACAAGAGGAAAAATTGGTTTGTGGGTGTAGAACTTGTCAAAACCAGTGAGGCTTTCGATTTCAATGAAACCGAAGTGAAGTACCAGGCCATTCGCTCTGGAGGACCCGGTGGTCAACATGTAAACAAAGTGAGCACCGCGATTCGTGCAACACACATTCCCAGTGGAATTACCGTCGTTGCTTCAGATACGAGATCACAAAGTCAAAATAAGAAAATGGCCAAACAACGCTTAATCGCATTGCTCGAACAGAAAAATACCGCATCTAGCAGTGCAGAATATCAAGCATCCTGGCAAAATCACAATGAACTAAAAAGAGGTAATCCGGTGAGGGTATTTACTGGATCCTCTTTTAAAAGAGAGCCAATTCAGAATAAGGTCAAACACGATCGTCGAAAGGCAAGATCAGATCTTAAAAAAYAGCATTGGGATGACGATTAATCATGAATAACAAGCATGAAAATAGGGAAAAGGAAATCCGGGCAATCAGCACGGAATTAAATCGACTTTATCGAGCAAAATGGGATTTGGGACTCTATAAGCTTCCCAAACCTCTTAGACATGGTTGGTATAAACAACTTGGTTTGCGACATGATATTTCACGGCGTAGAGATGTGGCCATATTTCAGAGCATTATTCATGTAGCTGGTATMCGAATATGGGGAAGGAATAAGAAACAGGTCGATTTGGCTTGGACCAAAGACAATGCTAAAAGGAATGATATTCAGTTTCCTGGACTGCGTAAGATTGATAAGAAGAGATACCGCTCATTAACTCAGAGCGCAAAAAAGTTGTTTGAGGGAGTTGAGATTAGCTGGACCTATTGGCGAGGTACGGAAATGATTTACCACTGCCGCGTTCCGCATTACTATTTCATCTTGTCATATACGAAGGCGTACATAACCCACAGAACAATCATTGATTCTGAACTAGAACAAAAAATCAGCGAATTGGAAGCCCTGTTAA